>DASXYJ010000092.1:0-32015 GCA_036502565.1 Gammaproteobacteria bacterium | reverse complement strand
TACCAGCCGCACCATCAACTGCAACGACGGCGAGCTGGAACACGCCGACTGGTTCTCGCGGGACGACATCGCCGACGCCGTGAACCAGGGCCTGATGATGCCGCCGAGCCGTTCCATCTCCTACCGCTTGATAAAGGGCTGGTTCGAGGAGGAAGCGGGCCGCTCCTTCGCGGTGCTGAACCACAGCGATCCCAACAAGGCGGCCCGATGAACGCGCCCGCGACGCAGCCGGCCAAGCCGGACCAGGCCGCGCTGATCTCACTCGGCATCCTCACGCTCATCTGGGGCTACAACTGGGTGGCCATGAAGCTGGCGCTGCAGTACGCGGGGCCCTTCGTGTTCGCCGCCCTGCGCACTTCGCTCGGCGGGATCGCGCTGTTGCTGGTCCTGCTGGTGATGCGCAAACCCTTCTGGCCCCGCTATCCGCTGCGCGCCTTCTGGCTGGGCCTGTTCCAGACCACGCTGTTCATCGGCCTCATCTGCTGGGCACTGGTCTCCGGCAGCGCCGGCAAGAGCGCGGTGCTGGGTTACACCATGCCCTTCTGGGTGATCCTGCTGGCGCCGTTCTTCCTGGGCGAGCGTCTCAAGGGCATGCAGTGGCTGGCGGTGGGTCTCGCCTTCACCGGCCTGCTGCTCATCTTCTCGCCCTGGCAGAAGGCGCCGGACCTCTTCAGCTGCCTGTTGGCGCTCTGCGCGGGCATGGCCTGGGGCGTGTCGGTGATCATCGCCAAGAAGACGCCGGTGCACGGGTCCTGGGATCTGTTGTCCCTCACCGCGTGGCAGATGGTGCTGGGTGCCATCCCGCTGGTGATCATCGCCTGGCTGGTGCCCTCGCCTCCTATACAGTGGACCTGGACCTTCGACTGGACGCTGTTCTACAACGTCATACCCTCCACCGCCATCGGCTGGGGGATGTGGCTGTTCGTGGTGGGACGCCTGTCCGCCACCTTCAGCGGCCTGGCTTCCCTGGCCGGTCCCGTGGTGGGAGTGCTCGCGGGCTGGCTGCAATTGGGCGAACACCCGGCGGATTCGGAACTGGCGGGCATGTTGCTGGTGTTCGTGGCGCTGGGGCTGCTGGCACTCGGCGCCCGCCCGCGCCGCTGAATCAGGCCGGTCGCCGCCCCGTTAAACCGGGGCGCACATAGGGCCCTCTATATAATGCGGGCATGTGCCTGCTCGCACTGGCCTGGAAGGCCCAACCCGACTTCACCCTGATACTCGCCGGCAACCGCGACGAGCGGCACGCGCGCGCATCCGCTGCGGCAGCATTCTGGGAAGACGCGCCGGAAGTGCTGGCGGGGCGCGACCTGGAAGCCGGCGGCACCTGGCTGGGGCTGACCCGCGCGGGACGCTACGCGGTGGTGACGTAGTATAGAGAGGGACTGCACCCGGCCAAGGCACCCCGCTCCCGCGGCGCGCTCACGGCGGATTTCCTCAAGAGCCGCATCACGCCGGAAGCCTACCTGAAGCAGCTGCAAGCCCATGCCGGTGAATATGCCGGCTTCAGCCTGGTGGTGGGTGATCGCGACTCGCTCTGGTACTTCGCCAACCGCGGCGGCGCGGCACCGGCGCCGATCGCGCCCGGGGTGCATGCCTTGAGCAACCATCTGCTCGACACGCCCTGGCCCAAGGTGCGGGCCGCCAAGTCGCGCCTGCAGCTGTTGCTGGATACCGGCGCGGTGACCGGCGACGCGCTGTTCCGGATGCTCGCGGACCGCAGCCCCGCCGACACCGGCCTGCCCGATACCGGCATCGGCGCGGACCTGGAGCGGCGCATCTCCTCGGCCTTCGTGCAGGATCCGGTGTACGGCACCCGCTGTTCCACGCTGGTGTTCCTGGATGCGCGCGGCGGCATGCGCTTCGCGGAACGGCGCTTCGACGCGGCGGGCGCCGAGATCGAGACCCGGCAGTTCCAGATGGGAGACGGATGAAGACGCCACTTCCCTGCGGCAGCTGGCCCTCGCCCTTGAGCGTGGCGTCGGCGGCGGGATCCCAGAGACGCTTGCTGCAACCCTGCGTCCATGGCGGCGCGGTGTATTGGCTGGAGGGCCGGCCCGAGGAAGGCGGCCGCGTGGTGCTGGTGCGCCAGCGGGACGGGGCACGCGAGGACCTGACGCCGCGTCCCTTCAGCGTGCGCACCCGTGCCCACGAGTACGGCGGCGGCGCCTACACGGTGTCGGACCTGGGCGCGTTCTTCTGCAACGACGCGGATCAATGCATATATAGGTTGGACGGCGGCGCGCCACGGCGGCTGACCACGCCGGGTGAACAGCGCTACGCCGACCTGAGACTGGACGCGAAGCGGCAAAGACTCGTGGCGGTGTGCGAGCGCATGGGCGACGAACCCTGCGACCTGCTGGTGGCCGTCTCGCTCGCCGATGGCGCCGTCACCACGCTCGCGGAAGGTTCCGCCTTCTATAGTTCACCCGCGCTCTCGCCCGATGGCAGCGCACTGGCCTGGCTGAGCTGGGACCCGTCGCAGATGCCCTGGGACGGCTGCGAGCTGTGGCTGGCGGAGATCGGCGACGACGGCGCGCTGCATGCGCCGCGCAGCATCGCCGGCAACCGCCAGGAGTCCATCTTCCAGCCGCGCTGGTCGCCGCAAGACGTGCTGCACTTCGTCTCGGACCGTACCGGCTACTGGAACCTGTACCGCTATGCCGGCGGCGATGCCCACGAGGTGGCGGCGGACCCGGCGGACTACGGCTACGCCCAGTGGGTGTTCGGCATGTCGGCCTATGGTTTCCTGCCGGACGGCGACATCCTGGCGGCGCGCACCGAAGCGGGCGCGAGCCGGGTCACCCACATCGACGCCGCTTCCGGTCGGCGCACCCCCTTGGCCGCGCGTTATACCCATATCGAACATCTGGACGCGGCGGACGGAATGATCGCGATGGTGGCCGGTTCCCCGGAGGCAGCACCGGCCATCGTGGCCGGCGCCCCCGACGCGCCCGTACCCTTGAGCGATGCAGGTTTCCATTGGCCGGCGGAAAACTTGAGCCGTCCCCAGGCGGTGCGCTTCTCCACCTCCGACGGCGAGGAGGCCTATGCCTGGTATTACCCGCCGCAACACGGCGGCTGCGTGGTGCCGACAGGCGAATCGCCGCCGCTGATCGTGCGCTGTCACGGCGGCCCCACTTCCATGAACGGCGCGGTGTTGGAGGCGCGGGTGCAGTTCTGGACCAGCCGCGGCTTCGCCTTCGCCGACCTCAACTACCGCGGCAGCACCGGCTTCGGCCGCGCCTATCGGCGCAGCCTCGATGGCGCGTGGGGCGTGAAGGACGTGGAGGACAGTGTGCGGCTAGTGGCGCACCTGGCTTCACTCGGCCTCGCGGACTGGCGGCGCGTGGCGGTGAGCGGCTCCAGCGCCGGCGGCTATACCGCGCTGGCGGCGGTGGCGTTCCGGCAGGTGTTCCACGCCTGCGCCGTGCAGTACGGCATCAGCGAACTCGAGACCGCCATGACCGACACGCATCGCTTCGAGGCGCGCTACGGCGACACGCTGCTGGGCCCCTGGCCCGCGGCACGCGACCTGTACCGGGCTCGCTCGCCGCTGTACGCGGCGGCCAGGATCCAGGCGCCGGTGCTGTTTTTCCAGGGACTGAAGGACAGCGTGGTGTTACCGGACCAGACCTCACGCATGCTCGCGGCGCTGCGCGCCAACCAGGTGCCCGCCGCCTGCCTCAGCTTCCCGGAGGAAGGCCACGGCTTCCGCCGTGCTGACACGCTGAAGGCGGTGCTGGAAGCAGAGCTGGCCTTCTATGCGCAGGTGTTCGGCTTCACGCCGGCCGATACCGTCCCGCCCCTGGACCTGGGGGCGCGCCCCTGATGCGTCGCGTAGCGCTGTTCCTGCTGCTGGCCTTGCTGGCGGGCACCGCGACAGCCGCGCCCCGCGTCACGGTGCAGGTGGACGGCGTGAGCGGCCCGCTGCTGCAGAACGTGCTGTCCCAGCTCAGCATCGTCACCTACGCCGACTCGCCGGACCTCTCCGAGAGCCTGGTGGAACGCCTGCAGGCCCGGGCGCCGGATGAGATCCAGCGCGCGCTGCAGCCCTTCGGGTACTACGACAGCCAGGTGGACGCGACACTGGCGCCCTCCGGTGACGGCTGGATCGCCCATTACCACATCACCCTGCCGCCGCCGGTGCGCATCCGCCACGTGGACATCGTCATCTCCGGCGAGGGCGACCAGGACGCGGCCTACGAGAACTACATCGCGCGGCTGCCCTACCGGCCCGGCGACCAGCTCAACCAGAAGGCCTACGAGAGCAGCAAGCGCCAGTTACAGGAACTGGCGGCGCAGCGCGGCTACGTCGAGGCGCGCTTCAGCGAGACCCGGCTGGCGGTGAACCCGCAGGAACACTGGGCGGACGTGACCTTGAAGTTCGACACCGGGGCACGCTTCTACTTCGGCCGGGTCACCTTCGTGCAGGACATCCTGGACCCGGCCTTCCTGCAACGCTACGTGAAGTTCCAGCCCGGCGATCCCTTCGACGACGCGGCGCTGCTGAAGCTGCAGTACGCGCTCAACGATGCCGGCTACTTCGGCTCCGTGAACGTGGAGGCGCAACGCCGCCAGGCGACGCCCGACCGGCGCATCCCCATCAAGATCACGCTCACCCCGCGCCCGCCCAACGCCTGGACCTTCGGTCTGGGCTACGGCACCGATACCGGCCCACGCGCCACCCTGGGATGGGCGGATCACCGCGTCACCGACACCGGCCACAGCTTCTCGGCCCAGACCCAGGTCTCGCGCGTCATCGACACGGTGCTGCTGGCCTACACGGTGCCGCTGGGGGATCCGGCCAACGACAAGCTCATCTACAGCGCCGGCAACGCGCGCCTCATCGACGGCAGCGAGATCGCCTACACCACCCAACTCGGGGTGAGCCGCTCCACCGCGCGCGGCGTCTGGAACAACAACCAGTACCTGCTGTTCTCCCACGAGCGCGACGAGATCCCGGCCGTGCCGGCGACCACCAGCGCGCCCGCGATACCGGCCAGCACCGTCAACAGCACCCTGCTGATGCCGGGCTTCGCCATCTCGCGCCTGGTGTCGGATGACCTGGTGCTGCCCACCGAGGGTTACCGGATCTCCGGCGACCTGCACGGCGCCAGCAACGTGCTGCTCTCGGACACCACCTTCCTGCAGGCGCACGTGACGGCCAAGCTGATCCTGCCGCTGGGGGGCGACACCAGCCTCTTGCTGCGCGGCGAGCTGGGCGCGAGCGCGGTGAAGAGCTTCAATGAGCTGCCCACCACCCAGCACTTCTTCGCCGGCGGCGACCAGAGCGTGCGCGGCTTCGCCTATAACACCCTGGGCGTGCGGGTGAACGGCAACAACGTGGGCGGCAAGGACCTCACGGTCGGCAGCGTGGAGATAGACCACTTCTTCGGCAAGATCTTCGGCATCGATGCCTTCGTCGATGCCGGCGACGCGAACAACAGCTTCACCACCTCGCTGGAGAAGGGCGTCGGCGCCGGCCTGCGCTGGCGCACGCCGGTGGGCATGATCCGGGTGGACGTCGCGCATCCCGTGAAGCGCCCGGACCTGGACCGGGTACGGCTGCACATCAGCCTGGGACCCGACCTGTGAAGTGGCTGCGCCGCTCACTGCTCATCCTCGCCGCGCTGCTGGTGCTGACGGCGGCGGGCCTGGCGCTGTGGCTGCGCAGCGAGGGCGCGCTGCATTGGGCGCTGGACTTCGCCCAGCAGCGTACCAAGGGCGCATTGCGGATCGGTTCCAGCGAGGGTTCCCTGGCGCGGCCGGTGCTGCTGCGCGACGTGGAGTGGGACTCCGGGCCGCTGCGGGTGCACGTGGATACCCTGCGCCTGGAGTGGCGGCCGCTGGCCTCGATCCTGGGCCGCGCACAGCTGAGCGAAGTGCAGGCGGAACACGTGCAGGTGCTGTGGCGCTCCAGCGGCAAGCCGGTGACCTTCCCCATGCAGATGCCGGGCATGCCGCCGCTGCCCCTCAAGCTCATATTGGAGGACGTACGGGTGCAGGACCTGGACGTCGACATCGGCAGCCTGCCGCCGGTGCGGATCGATACGGCGCGCTTCGCGGCGCGGGTGGACGACGACGGCATCGTGGTGCGGGAGCTGCAGGCCACGGGTCCGGTGCTGAGTGCCGCGGGCCGCGTGACGCTCGCGCCCAACCACGACTGGGCCGTGGACGCGGCGCTGGATTGGACCTGGAAGCAACCGGGCTGGGCGACGCTCAAGGATCACACGGAACTCAAGGGCGACGACCGGCTGCTCACGGTGCGCGACCGCCTCGCCGCGCCCTATGGTTCCAGCGTGGATGGCACCCTGAAGGATGCCTTCACCGCACCGCACTGGCAGGGTGAGCTCGGCCTCTCGCGCATGGAACTGGGCGACATCCGCCCGGGTCTGCCCGACTACGGCGCCGATGCGCGGCTCAAGTTCCAGGGCGACCAGGCCGGTACCGTGTTCCGCGGCGAGGCCGCGTTACGCGGACTGCCGGTGGGACCGGTGGCGGCCAAGCTGGACGCGAGCGTGCTGTCCCACAAGCTGGAGTTCCGCAGCCTGCTGCTGGCGCTGACCGGCGGCGGCCAGGTGCAGGCAGCCGGCGACGTGAGCTTCGACACCGGCACCCGCTCCTCCTTCACCGGCACCTGGAAAGATTTGACCTGGCCCGTGGATGCGCCGAAGTTCAGCTCGCCCGAAGGGCGTTTCAAGCTCGACGGCGACAAGCAGTTCTGGCGCGCGGATCTGGACGGCGCCCTGGCGCCGGACGCGAAGGTACAGGCCAAGCTGCAGCTGGCACGGGATGCCAAGCACTCCTGGACCGTGCAGGCCACGGCGCAGGGCCTCAAGGGCGAAGCGCTGTTTCCCAAGAAGTGGATGGAGCGGGCCTTGCCGAGCGGCGACTGGCAGCTCGCCGCCCATGGCGATGTCGCCGGCGCGCAGCTGGACTCGCTGGCCGGCGACTGGCTCGGCGGCAGCCTCAGCGTGGACGGCCGCTACCTGCGCGGCGACGTGGATACCTGGCGCGCCCATGCGGTGATCACGGATGCCGGCGCGGGCCGCCTGTCCCGCGACTGGCCCGGCAAGCTCAGCGGCGTGGTGGATGCGGACGGCAGCTTCGGCGGCGCGCGCCACGCCACGCCCCAGACCCAGGTGATCCTGGAGACCCTGCACGGCAGCCTGCGCGGCAACCCGCTGGACGCCAAGGGCGAGGTGAGCTTCAGCGGCGCGCAGTGGCAGGAACTGGCGCTGGACGCGAAGCTCGGCGAGGATACGCTGCACGTGGACACCGACACCCGGGGCAACAACAAGCTGCATTGGCGGCTGGATGCGCCGACCCTGGCCCAGGCCTGGCCGGATGCCGCGGGCGAGCTGCACAGCCACGGCACCCTGGAGAGCGGCAACCATACCACGCTGCTGGACTTCGCCCTCGACGGCAAGCAGCTCGCCTGGCATCGCTGGGCTGCGGACAGCCTGCACTTCGCCTTGCAGGCCGGCAGCGATGGCGAGGGCAAGGCCGACCTGCTGGGTGTGAACCTGACCGTGCCGGGCCTGCACGTGCCGCATCTCGATGCCCACGCGGACGGCAAGCTGGACCAGCACCACCTGGACGTGACCCTGCAATCGGATCGCGGCGGCCTGCACCTCGCCGGCACCGGCAGCTACGCCGCCGGACACTGGCAGGGGGACCTCAGCAAGGTGGTGGTGACGCCACAGGGCGGCGGCGAATGGCGCGCGCCCTCTTCCTGGTCCCTGACGCTCGCGCCGCACGTGCTGGACCTGAAGCAGGCCTGCTTGGTGCAGGACCAGAGCCGGGCCTGCGCCGGCCTCGCTGCGGATGCGGCGGCTTGGCATCTGCAAGGCAAGTTGCAGCACCTGCCGCTGGCGGCGCTCTCGGCGGTATTGCCGCAGGGCTTGGAATACTCCGGCAGCGTCGATGGCGCCCTGCAGGCGGACGGCGGCGCCCAGGGCCACCGCATCGTCGTGGACGCGACGCTCTCCCCGGGGCGGGTGCGCGACCTGGCCGGCGGCAAGCCGGTCACGCTGCTCGCCTACACCGGCGGCGAAGCGCACATGCGCTCGGACCCCAAGCTCACCGTGGGGAAGATGAGCTGGACGCTCACGGACGGCGGCTCACTGCAGGTGGACACGCGCATGAGCTTCGGCGCCAAGCCCTCGCTCAGCGGCCGCATCCGCGGCGACATGCACGACTTCGCGCTGCTGCCGGCGCTGGTGCCGCAGGTGAGCAAGGCCAGCGGCCGGCTGGATCTGGACATCGGCCTCTCCGGCACGCCGGCGGATCCGCTGTTCGAGGGCACCACCACCCTGAGCGACGGCGTGGTCGCGATCCCGCGCCTGGGACTGAACCTCACGGGCCTGCAGTTCACCCTGGCCGGCGACGGCCGGCATCTCGACCTCGCGGGCAGCGCGCATTCCGGCAAGGGCCTGCTGAGCTTCAAGGGCAGCGGCGACCGCAGCGCGAAAACCTGGCACGCCAAGGCCCAGCTCCAAGGCGCGGACTTCCGCAGCCTGGACCTGCTGGAAGCCCAGGTGGACCTCTCGCCGGACATCCAGGTGGCGCTCGATGGCCGCGACATCCACGTGGACGGCAAGGTGGACGTGCCGCATGCGGTGCTGAAACCGCGCAACCTGAGCGGCACGCTGCAGGTCTCGCCCGACCAGGTGATCGTGGGTGAGGAAGGCGGGGCGCCGGAGGAAGCCTGGCACCTGCATTCGAAGCTGCGGGTGACGCTGGGTGACGACGTGCATTTCGAGGGCTTCGGACTCACCGGCGACATCGGCGGCGAGGTGCTGGCGGAGACCGAGCCCGGGCACCCGACCACCGGCCGCGGCGAACTCAACGTGCAGAACGGCTCCTACGAGGTGAACCTGCTGAAGAGCACCCTCAACCTGCCCATCTCCCAGAAGCTCTCCATCGAATACGGCAAGCTCATGTTCACCGGCGGCCCGATCACGGATCCCGCATTGGACATGCGCGCGGTGCGGGCGGCTTCCCATCCGGAGCTGGTGAAGTTCGGCACGGTGGAACAGAAGGTGGGCGTGCTGGTACGCGGCCTGCTCACCGCCCCCAGCATCACGCTGTGGGCGGACCCGCCCTTGCCCCAGGCGCAGATGGTGAGCTACCTCGTCACCGGCAACGCCAGCCTCGGGGAAGGCAGCAGCGCCGTGGCCAACACCCCCGGGGTGATCACCCAGAGCAGCCTCTCGGGCGTGAGCGCCCAAAGCAACCAGGACCTGGGGCTCAACGTGGGCGGCATCGACGTGAGCTACCAGAGCATCCAGACTTCCAACGGCAGCGTGGCGCCGGGCGTGTTCGTGGGCAAGCAACTCTCACCGCACCTGTACCTGCGTTACGGCCAGGCCAGCGACCAGCCCTATAACGTGCTGCAGATCATCTACAAGCTGAGCACGCAGTGGATGGTGCAGGCTCAATCAGGTACTGCGAGTAGTGCCGATATCTTTTATACGATCGAACACTGAGCTTTCTTTTCTTGCTCTTCGAACGACTGGCCTCAAAGCGTCGCGAGAAGGCAGAACGAGGCGTGGGAGGCGAGCGCCCGGAGCGTACTCTTCAGTACGTGAGGAGCGCGAGCCGGACCACAACGAAGTTATGCCGAGCGCAGCAGCTTTGAGGGGATTAATTAGAACTGAAGAACTGAAATTAACCATGCCCTTATGTGGTTAATCTCTTCCATGCTGACGGTGTGCGGCATGGGATAGGTATGCCAGCTGACGACGCAGCCTTGCTGGGTCAGCCAGTTGCGGGTCTGGGCGCCCAGCAGCAGCGGCACCACCGGGTCCTGGGTGCCGTGGCCGTAGAAGATGGGCGTGGCCAAGTTGGCGGAACTGAGCTTGATGTCCAGCCCCTCGTCCGCCGGCAGCCAGGTGGAGAGCGCCATGATCCCGGCGAGCTTGTCCCGGTGCTGCAAGCCGGCGAACAGGGCCACCGCGCCGCCCTGGGAGAAACCCGCCAACACGATGCGCGCCGTGGGCACGCCGCGCGAGTTCTCCCGCGCGATGAGTTCCTCCACTGCATCCTTCGAGACCAGCATGCCCTGCACGTCGCGGGGCTGGTTCACCCCGATCTTCACGATGTCGAACCAGGCGCGCATGGGCGCGCCGCCGTTCAGGGTCACGGGACGGACCGGCGCATGCGGGAACACGAAGCGCAGCGGCAGGTCCGCCGGCAGTCTCAGCTCCGGGACGATGGGCTCGAAGTCATGGCCGTCCGCCCCCAGGCCGTGCAACCAGATGACGCTGGCCGTGGGGTTGGGTCCGGTCTCGACTTCCACGGTCGGCAGGAGCTCGCTCATGGCGGGGATTGTATCAGCCGCTTTGTTATCATCCGGTGACTCCGCCACTTTTCCCCGAGGCTGCCATGGACTTCAAGGGCCAGACGGTGCTGGTGACCGGCGCCAGCCGCGGCATCGGCCGCGCCACGGCGCAGGCTTTCGCCGCCTGCGGCGCGCAGGTGGCGGGGCATCAGCGCAGGCCGGGGAACGAGGCCGTGGCGGGGTTGTCGGGAAGCGGCCACAAGAGCTTCGCTGCCGAACTCACCGATACCAAGCAGTGTGAGCGCCTGATCCAAGAGGTGGCGGGCCACTACGGCCGCATCGACGTGCTGGTGAACAACGCCGGCATCTATCAGATACGGCCGCTCAAGGGACTGGACCTGCCCGGCTGGCGTAAGACCTGGGACGAGACCCTGGCCGCCAACCTGATCGCACCTGCGAACCTCTGCTTCCTGGCCGCGCGGGTGATGCAAAGCCAGGGCGGCGGCAAGATCATCAACGTCTCGTCCCGCGGCGCCTTCCGCGGTGAGCCCGACGCCATCGCTTACGGCGCGAGCAAGGCGGGGCTGAACCAGATGTCGCAATCGCTGGCCCAGGCGCTGGCACCGGACAACATCTTCGTGGGGGTGGTGGCGCCGGGCTTCGTCAGCACCGACATGGCGGCGGAGATACTGGCTGGCCCCGCGGGCGATGGCATCCGCAGTCAAAGCCCCTTGAACCGCGTGGCGACGCCGGAGGAAGTGGCCCAGGCGATCGTGCGATTGGCGGCCGACGGCATGATGATCGCCACGGGCTGCATCTTGGATTTAAATGGTGCGTCTTACCTGCGCAGCTGAACCCGGTTAGTGCGTGCCGGTTTTGAGCCGGTTCACGCGTCCGCGTTTCAGCATCCGCGCCGCACTCAAGCCGAAGATCACCGGCGCCAGCAGCGCGCCGCCGAAGAACCAGTCCCAGGCAGGCGTATGCGGCCGCGAGAGCATGAACCAGGCGAACGTGCCCGCGGCGATGGCGAACCACGGCCCGGAGTGCAGCAGCGCCACCGCCACGATCCGCCACCGGCTGCGATGCGCCGGGTCGCGGCGCCGCTCCGTCACTACCGTCCAGATGGAGAAGCCCCAGCGCAGCACGGGGCTCAGCACGGTCATCCCGAGCATCAAGCCCAGCGGTGCTGTCAGGAAATCAGGCAGATCCATCGCGGGTCACTCGCTGGTGCTGAACTAGAAGCTCCACTGCTGCGGATGCAACACCAGCGCGAGTTCCTGGCGTGCCAGCCCTACTCCCTGGTCGAAGAACCGCCCGCCGGGATACCAGTCCTCGTCGCGGTAGTTGGTATGCACGTATACGCCGAGGTTGCCGGCGTTGATGGCGGTGCCGCTGCGGGAATGGAAGATCACGTGGGTGTAACGCAGGCCCAGCGGACCCCGCTCGTACTCGATGAACCAGCCATAGGCGGGCCTGAGGTAGGCATCGTCGAACGAATACACGCTGCTGAGCGATGACACATCGTTGAGGTAGCGGAAAGTGCGGCCCACGCCGATGCGCCCGTCCTGCCAGGCGTATTCCACCGCCAGGTCGCCGGTGAAGGTCGTGAACTGGTATGGCGCGCTGCCGAGGAGATCGAGGCAGGTGGGGATCTGGCAGGCGAAGGCCATGCCGGCGGCGGCCTTGAGGCTCAAGCCGGTACGGCCGGCGGCCTGGCGATAGTAGCCCTGCAGGTACAGCGTGTCTCCGGCATACACGCTCACGTTGCCAGGCGTGAGCGCGGGCTGGCCGGTGACGTCCGAGCTGATCACGTTGCCGCCGCCGAAGCTGAGGCCTTCTTCCAGGCCCAGTTCAGGCTTCCAGCCGGGGCCGGTGGTATCCGCCAAGGCCGCCGTGGGCACGAGGCTGGCAGCGGCGACGATGAGGTGAGCGAACCCGATCCTGTGCATGGCATCCCCCTCGGTCTTGCGGACCCGCATAGGGTACCGCGCCCGCCTCGATGCCTTCCAAGCCCTTGCCTGGGCATGAAAAAAGGCCCCGCCGCTCACACGACGGGGCCTGGTTTCGACTCGGATCGACTCTGTTACTTCTGGCTCGGGATGAACTCTTCGTCCACGGCTTTCTGCATCAGGTTCGGGGGCAAGAGGCCCTCGCTCAGGATGAAGTCGTTGAACTTCTGGCGGTTGAACTTGGCACCCAGCGCCACTTCGGCAGCACCACGCATGGTCATGAAGTTGTGGTAGCCGTAGTAGTAGCTGGTGGCCTGGCCGGGCATGCGGAAGGCGAAGCGATCGGCTTCTTCTTTCGCGAAGGCCGGCGACAGCACCACCTCACGCTCCAGGAAGGCCTTGGCGTCGTCGGGCTGGATCATGCCTAAGTTCACCATCGGATCCAGGAAGGCACGGGCGGCGCGCAGCAGGCGGTCGCGCAGCGCGATCAGCTGGCCGTCGATGGGTTCGTAAGGCTGCATCTCGGCTTCCGAGTACAGGGCCCAGCCTTCCACGTTGGCGCTGTTGAAGGCAAACACGCCGCGGGCGATGGAGCTGCCGTTCTCGATCATGCTGGCGAACTGCAGCTCGTGGCCGGGACGGCCCTCATGGGAGGTGAGCGTCCAGGCTGCCGCGTCGAAGGTGTCATCGTCCATGCCGCCCTTCTGGCCGGCGTTGTTGGGCAGGATGAACTCGCCGTACTCGCCGGTGTTACCGATCAGCCGCGGGGTGTTCATGTGCGGCGCGGGTTGCTGGGCAGTCTCAGCGTCGGAACCCATGCGGATCACCATGGCGCGGCTCGGCAGCGTCACGATGTGCTGCTTGCGGATGATGGCCTCGATGGCCGCCAGGCGCTTCTTGTAGAACGGCAGGATGTCCTTGGGGTTGAGCTGGTCCTTCTTCAACTCGCGGATCACGTCACGGTAGTCGCTGCTCTTGTAGCCGTGTTCCTTGGCCACCTGGGCGGCGATGAACTCCAGCTGATGCTGGATCTCGGAGAAGGAGAACTCAGCCTCCTGGATGAGCGCGCGCGGATCCTCGTCCACGCCCAGGTCATGCAGGTTGTTGGCGTAGAACTCCTCGGGGAGATGACTCTCGGCGCGGGCGTGCGGCACCACCTCGGCCTTCTCCCAGGCGATGTAGTCGTTCATCTGGGCTTCGAGCTTGGCGAAGGCCGGCTCCCAGCCGGTGACCTTGCTCTGGGACAAGAGGTCCTTGATGCCGCTGATGTAATGCGGCTGGTCCTCCAGGTCCTGCGCTATCTCAGCCTTGTAGGGTCCGAGCAGCTTGGGGTCGCGCTTCAGGTCCGCCTCGAACAAGGCCTTGCCCTGCTCGGTGATGGCGGGACGGCCCGGCAGCATGCCGGCGTAGGCTTCCATACGCTTGACCACGGCCTGCTGGCGCTCCAGGGGGATCTGCGGGTCCACCAGGGCGCGCACGCCGCCGAAGATGAGCTGCGGCACGTCGCCGAAGTTGAGCAGGTACTTCTTCTGCAGCGCGTTGTCGCGCTGGTTGTTGGCTGCGGCGTCGATGAGGATCTGCAGGTCCTGCTTCACGTGCGGGTCGGTGGTCTTGGCCATCAGCGCCTTGAACTGGGCGATGTCCGAGTCCAAGGCGGCGTTGAGCCGATCCACGAAGTCGGGGGTCAGGTTGGTGGCCTGGTCGTCCAAGCCGTCCACACCGATCTGGCCGGCGCCTTCCGGCGCGAAGTCGGCGAAGGTCTTGAGCAGGATCTGGGCGTCCTGGTTGCTCTCGGCCACCCAGGCCGGAGGGGCTTTCGGCGCGCTGGCGGGAGCCGTGGCGGCGAAGGCCGAGCCGGACAGGGCCAAGGCCACGCCCAGCGTGATAGATAGGGATTTCATGGAATCGTTCCTCTGTGATGACGTTGGTTTGGGTTGGCGGGGTCGTCTGCGGCCGTCCTGGTCACTTGAGGCGACCCCTCGCCTAGGTGTTATGCATATATATAACAGCAGAACACTTTAGGCAAGAGTGTACGACAGAAATTCCTGAGGATTCTGGTAACCCGATGAAATCGCTGGGTTTATAGCCTAGCTAGGGCAGACAGGCGGGATCCGTGATGCTTGGCAAGAACCGGGGCGGACGCCGGGCATGGCTCGCTTGCTCATAGGCATAGGCGATGCCGATGAGGGTGGATTCGCTCCACTTAGGCCCGAAGAAGCTCATGCCCACCGGCAGGCAGTGCACGAAGCCCGCGGGCACGGTCACGTCCGGATAGCCCGCCACCGCCGCCGGCGAGGAGCTGCCGCCCTGGGTGTGGTCGCCGGATATGAGATCCGTGGTCCAGGCCACTCCGCCGGTGGGCGCCAGCAGCGCGTCCAGATGGTCCTTGGCGAGAGCAGCGTCGATGCCCTCGGGTCCTGCCTGGCGTTTGGATTTCTCCAGGGCGTCGAGGTACGCCTTATCCGTGAGCGGGCCCTTGGCCTGCGCCTGTTCGAAGAGATCCTGGCCGAACCAGGGCATCTCGGTATCGGCGTGCTGCCTGTCGTAGGCGATCAAGTCCGCGAGGTCATGCACCGCGAGACCGGGATGCGCCGCGAGGTAGGCGTCGAGATCGTGCTTGAACTCGTAGAGCAGCACCGTCTGCTCGTCGTCGCCATAGTCGTTCATGTGCGGCAGTTCCACCGGGTCCACGATCACCGCGCCCTGCGCCTTCAAAACGGCGATGGTCTGGTCCAGCACTGCGTCCACACCGGGATCGAAACCCGCGAGCTTGCGCACCACGCCGATGCGCTTGCCCTTGAGCGCGCCTGCGTCCAGGAAGCGCGTGTAGTCGGTGGCGTGCTGGTCCGCCTCGGTGGTGGCGGGATCCTTGGGATCACTGCCGGCCAGGGCCGTGAGCAGCGACGCTGCATCGCTGACGCTGGTGGCGATGGGCCCGGCGGTGTCCTGGCTGTGGCTGATGGGGATGATGCCGCTGCGGCTCACCAGACCCAGCGTGGGCTTGATGCCGACGAGGCCGTTGGTGGCGGAAGGACAGACGATGGAACCATCCGTCTCGCTGCCCACCGCCACCAGCGTGTAGCCCGCCGCCACCGCGGCGGCGGAACCGGAGCTGGAACCGCAGGCGTTGCGGTCCAGTGAATAGGGGTTGTGGGTAAGGCCGCCCCGCCCGCTCCAGCCGCTCACGGAGTGACTCGAACGGAAGTTGGCCCATTCACTCAAGTTTGTCTTGCCCACGATCACCGCGCCTGCGGCCCGCAGCCGCGCCGCCACCGCGGAATCTTGCGGCGCCGGCGCGCCGGTCATGGCCAGGGAACCCGCCGTGGTGAGCATGCGGTCGCCCGTGTCGATGTTGTCCTTGAGCAGCACCGGGACGCCATAGAGGATCCCGGCGTGGCTGCCCTGCTCCAGCTTGGCTGCGATCGAGAGCGCGTCCGGGTTGGTCTCGATCACCGCCCTCACTTGGCCATCGAGCTTCGCGATACGGTCCAGGGAAGCCTGGGTGAGCTGCGTGGGCGTGGTGCCGCCGGACTTGAGCGACTGCTCCGCCGCCGCGATGGAGCCGGGGCCGGTGGGTGCGGTGACGGGCTGCGATGCACAACCGAGCAGGATGAGGTAGCAGGACGACGCCGCGAGCGCCGTGCGGGAGAGGAGTTTCATGGTGTATCCCCGGAGAGGACCTATCCCCGGCCGGCGGCCGGGGATAGGTCGACGGATTAGAACCTGACCTTGATGCCGAGCGTGAAGAACCGCCCCACCACGCCGGACTGGTCATAAGTGGGATTGTAGTTGGTGCCGGCGTAGTCGATGGGATCGATGGGCGCCTTGCGGTCGAAGAGGTTGAGGATGCCGCCGGTCACCGACACGGCTTCGGTCGCGCGCCACTCGCCGGTCAGGTCCATATAGGTGAACGACGACACCCGGCAGTCCGCCGGTACGTTGGCGCCCGTCGGTGAGTCGGTGGAGAAGCACTGGTCGGCAGTGCCGAACAGGTCATCCACGCTCATGAAGATGCCACTGACGTAGTAGACCGTACCGGTGACGGTGAAGGGGCCGATGTCGAAGCTGTTGGCCCAGTTGCCGCGATACTGCGGCGTGCCGGCGCCCGACGACAGGATGTACGGAGCCTGGGTGCCCACGTAGGAGACGAAGGGCTGTCCCGGGGCGGAGGCCTGTTCGAAGGTGATGATCTTGGTGCCCTCGAACTGGCTGGTCCAGATGAAGCTGGAGTAGTCCTGCTTGTACAACAGGCCCAGGTCCATGCCGCTGGTCTTGAGCTCCGCGGCGTTCACATAGGGCGCCGACACCAGCACCGGCCGCGCCGGCGCGGCGGGGTGCGCCGGATCCGGGATGTCCAGCGTGATGCCGTAGCCGGGCGGGAGGGCCTGGCCGGCGAAATAGGCATCCAGCGCCACCGACGGATCCTGGGCAGTGATTACGCCGGTCTTCTGGATGTTGTAGTAGTCCAGCGTGCCGCTGAAGGCCTGGAAGGGCTGGAAGATCATGCCGAAGGTGTAGTTGCGGGAGCGCTCCGGCTGGATGGCGGGATTGGCGGTGGTCAACAGGCCCAGGGGGTATGGCTGGGTGTAGGCGTCGTTGCCATGGAGCGCGCTGAATCCCGCCGGCAGTTGCTCGGTGACGAAGCCTTCCGAGGCGCTGGAGCCGTTCTCGGCGAAGCTCGGCGCGCGGAAGCCCTTGGAATAGGTGCCGCGCAGGGCGAAGGCGTCGCTGGGCGAGAACTTGAAGCCGAACTTGGGGCTGAAGGCGCTGCCGAAGTCGGAGTAATGGTCCTCGCGGGCCGACAGGTCCAGGTCCAGCTGCTTCAGTACCGGCGCATCCAGTTCCATGTACACAGCCGCCACGGTGCGCTGGCCGATGGTGTGGGCGACGCCGAGGCCCTGGAAGTCATGGCCGGGGTTCAGGTCCGGATCATCCTGCGCCTCGTAGCGCCACTGGCCGCCAAGCCCCAGTTCCATGTCGCCACCGTCCAGTTGCGCGAGCGCGTGGCTCACGTTGAAGTCGAGGGCATCCATGTCGCTGGTGGAGGTCTTGGACAACACCGGCGAGAGCGCATCGCGCACCGCCTGGGAGTTCTGCGCGGGGTTGCGGAAGCTGTAGGCGCCGGTGTTGATGTCGGCGACCAGCTGCTGGAAGTCGATGAAGCCGTAGTTGTTCACGTTCAGCCAGGTGTGGTTGACAGTGGCGGAAGCGTCATAGTCCCAGGCGCTGTCGGCGAAGCTGCCCTTGAGATCCCCCACCATGCGCATGTTGTGGTTCACGGTCACCGAGCCGCCGGGGATGTCGCCGAAAGAGTAGTTGATGATGGCGTCCTGGCCGGAAGCGGCGAAGGGATCGTTGGGATTGAGCTGGCCGTTCGCGAGATGCGACGGCAGCGCGATGGCGTCGGTGTTGTTGGGCGAGGACGTCTGGATCTGCGCGGGCGCACCGCTCGCCACCACACGGTCCTGGAAGTAGGTCAGGTCCAGGCGCGCGGTGGTGGTGTCGTTGAGCTGCAGCGTGGTGCGGCCGGAGATGCCGGCCCGGGTCACTTCCGGCTGCACCTGGCCGTATAGCTGGCTGAAGTTCTGCTCGCAGAAGCTGCCGCTGTTGGGGTCAGCGGGACCGCCGCCGGGCACGCTCACCAGCCGGGAGTCGCTGCCGCAGGCGCGCAGGGGCTGGAACGCGCCGGTGGCGGTGCCGTTGAGTATGTCGCCGTTGTTGATGTGTCCCGGCGCCACGGTGCCGTAGTTTGAGCCGAAGAACAGGCCCGGATTGCCGGCGTTGTTATCGTTGCCGCCGGAGGGGGTCAGGTCGGCAGTGTTGAAGGGGTAGTCGCGGTCACGGCTCCAGATGGCGTCGTCCTTCTCGTACTCGAAGTTGACGTAGGCGTTGTACTTGTCCTGGGACAGGTCGCCGGTCCCGCTGAGGAAGGTGGCGCGGGTGGTGGTGCCGCCGCCGTGCTGGGAGGTGCCCACCTCGGCCTGGGCCTCGGAATGGTCGAAGGTCTTGTAGAGGATGATGTTCACCACACCGGCGATGGCGTCGGCGCCGTAGATGGACGAGGCGCCGTCCTTCAGCACCTCGATGCGCTCCACCGCGTTGAGCGGGAGAGAATTGAGGTCGGTGAAGGAACGCTGTCCGTCGTCCGCCAGGGCGTAGGCGGCGGTGCGCTTGCCGTCGATGAGGATCAGCGTGGAGTTCACGGTGAGACCGCGCAAGGCCAGACCCGAGGAACCGGCGGCGAAGCCGGCCGTGAAGGCGGTGGGGATGGTGCCGCTGTTGTCGGAGGTGATGGCGCGCACCACGTCCGCCATGGTGGTGAGGCCGCTCTGCTGGATCTGCCTGGCGGTGATGAGCGTCACCGGCGCCTCGGTCTCGATGCTGGTGCGCGGCACCGCCGAACCCGTGACCTCGATGCGACCAAGCTGCGTGGTGTGCTGCTGCGTCGTGGTCGTAGCGGCGGTAGTCGAGGCCGGGGGCGTGGTGTTCTGCTGCGTCGTGGTAGTCGAGATCGGAGGCGCAGCGGTAGCGGAGGCGGGCGTGGTGTCCGCCGCGGCGGTCCACGCAGCCAGGGACATGGAGAGGAGCACCAGGAACTTCCGCAGATGGAGGGCACGCATCGGCTGTTCTCCCAATTTGTTGTTTCTTAATGGCCTTACGCAGGGCCATGAATAAAAACCGGATAAGTATGGCCGTTGTTCCATCACATGCGCGTTTTCACGCAGGAATATGCAGGGTGATTAAGTCAAATACCGACGAATGTTCGTTACAAATGCAGTTGCGCTGAACTATCTTCGGTCGTGTAGGCTTGCGCCGCACCTCGCCGGAGAGACCCATGAGCATCTGGTTCAAGCCTTTCAGCGTCGACGACCTCAACGCCTACCAGCAACAGACGCTGGTGAGCCATCTCGGCATCCGCTACGTGGAAGTGGGCGATGACTTCCTCTCGGCCACCATGCCGGTGGATCAGCGCACCAAACAACCGGCCGGCATCCTGCACGGCGGGGCCTCGGTGGCACTCGCCGAGACGCTCGGCAGTACCGGTGCGAACCTGGTGCTGGACCGTGACAAGAAACTCGCGGTGGGCCTCGATATCAACGCCAACCACATCCGCGCCATGCGCGAGGGCACGGTGAAGGGCACCGCGCGTGCGCTGCACATCGGCAGCACGACCCAGGTGTGGGAGATAAAGATCGTCGACGAGCAGGAACGGCTGGTGTGCGTGTCACGCATCACGATGGCGGTGCTGGACAAGGCTTCGCTGGCGAAGCACAGCGTGCCCTGAAGATCTGGAGCCGACCGGAGACACGGCGGCTAGGCCACGGGTCGATGCTCACCCGGCGCGCCGCCGCCGGGCATCCGGATCAGTGCAGGTTGACCGCCGCCAGCATGTGGGCGCCGAGGATATAGAGGATCCCCGAGGGTGAGATGGAGAGTGTCCCGCCCAGGGGATAGGACCAGACACTGGTGTGTGTCTTCAGGTCCACTGCGTACACACGCTCCGCGGTGCTCACGAACAACAGGTCCTTGGTGACGATGGCGCCGCGGCAATCGCCCGCAGTGTCGGTGACCGAGGGCTGCCAGGCCCACACCACCTTGCCGGTGGAGAGACTGTGCGCCTCCATGACGGTGGGCGAGACGATGTCGTTGCAGCCGTAGACCACGCCCTGCGCCACCGCGAGCTGGTCGCCGTCGCCACCGGTGTTCTGCCAGTCCCTCGCATGCGAGGCGAGGTCGACGCGCTCGAGGGTGCCGTCGGCGAGGCCGCTGTCGATGGCCACCAGCGCGCCGCCGTTGCCGTCCAGCGCGGCAGTGCCGCCCTCGCCGGCGAATACCCGCGGCACGCTGAACGCCAGGGTGCCGGTGGCCTGGTCCACGGCGGTGAAGCCGTCGGAGGCTTTGCCCGGCACGTAGTAATAGAGGTCCGTGCCGTCCAGGGCGGGGCTGACGCCGCAGCCGCTCACGGTCGGCGAGTTCCACAACTCGTTGCCGGTGCCGGTATCCACCGCCACCACCGGCTCGCCGCCGGCGCCGTTGACGTGGGCGCAAGTACCCGCGGAACCGAAGCCGACGAACAGGCTTGTGCCCGCCACTACCGGCGCGCCGGGAGCGCAGCCGTTGAAGCAGGTGCCGAAGGACCCGCCGGTGAGCACCACGCTGCCGGTCTGGGCGTCGAGGCCGTAGAGCTTCTCACCGATGCTCGAGGATTGCACACCGTAGGCGGCATACACCACGTGGTTGAACACGCCGGGGTTGCCCAGCGGATCGAAGGGCGTACAGCCGTCGCTGCCGATGTTGCGGGTCCAGGCGCGGCTGCCGTCGGTCTCGTCGTAAGCACTGATGCCGGAACCCTGGCCGTTGGATTGGGTGCCCTTGATGTACACCCGCTGCAGCGAGGAGTCGGTGACCGCCTCGGCATAGCCGCTGCAGCCGGCGTCGCGGGAGACCTTGGTGAGCCAGCGCGGGGTGAAGTCGGAGGCATGCAGCGTGACCGGCACATAGCCGGTGTGGCCCACGCCGCCCTGGTCGGTCTGCCAGTCAGCGGCGCCCGCCAGGGGGCTGAGGCTGGTGAGGTGCTTGGCCGCCAAGACCTCGAATTCATAGCTGATGGTGAAGCTGGTGTAGACCTTGGCGCAGGCAGCGTCAGCACAGAACTGCAGCTTGAGATTGCCCTTGCGGCCGCCCACCGGGAGGTCGTCGCGATTGTCGAAGTGGGCCTGGAAGTCGCCGTTGCCGAGATCGGCATCGACCCGCAGGTCGGCGAAGGTACCCCCGTCATCGGTGAGCAGCTGGAACACGTTGCCGGTGGTGCTGCCGGTGGCCGCGCCGGTTATCTGGTATTGGGAGACCAGGCCCTGCACCAGGGTGCCGGTGAAATGGCTGGGTGAGGCCGTGAGCTTGAGGGTGCTGGTGGGCGAGCCGGAGCCGCTGCCGGAACCTCCGCCGCAAGCGGCGAGGAACGACAGGCTCAACAACGCGATCGATGATCTGGACATGTCCGTTTCCCCTCGGGGCGTGCGCGGCCTCCAGGCTTCTGCGGCCCGGACCCGGCAGGCTCTCTCGATGATATGGAATTCCCCTTCAGCGGGGCGGAATCTACCCCAGCGCTCCGAGCGCCACAAGCCACACTTCAATGTGCGGTGGGCTTCTTGCCGCGCGCGAACAGCTTGTCGAACATGCGCTCCAACGCCGTGGCATGGCGGTTCTGGGGTTTGCTGTCGAGGCTGATGGCGTGGCCGGGCCGGGTGTGGGAACCGGTGGTGTCGTCCTCGCTGCAGGGCTCGAAGTACACCACTTGCGGCGGACGCTTGTCGTCGTAGGTGGCGGTACCCGGACGATGCGCCAGGAGGGCTTCCACCCCGATCTCGCTGTCCCCGGCGATGTGGGCCATCTCCTCCGGCGAGACCATCACCAGGTCGAGCGTCAGCACCCGGCCGGTGGAGCGGAACTGCTTGACGGACTTCACCTCCACCAGCCGCTCCCGTTGCTGGCGGCCGAACACCGTCTTCTCGTCGTACATATAGAGCCGGTCGCCGGGTTCGACCCCGGCGCCGTATGGACAGAACAGACAAGTGGCCGTGCCCACGTCATGCACGTGGCTCGGCAGCATGTCTGGAACCGCGGAACCCCTGCTAAGACCCATCGCCCCTCCCCTGACCCGGCCCCTCAGCCGGGATATGTCATTCTATCTATATAACATAATGTAGAAGGGTTTCAAGGCTTTTAGACCAGGTCTTACCAATGGGCCATGGCGTCGTTCGCCGCCTTGTTGATGGGCCGGGCCAGCAGGCCCGTGGGGGTCACTGCGATCTGGTACTTGGCCCCATCGGCCATGGGCAGGTAGGTGCCAGTGCCGTAGGTGGTGTCCGCCCAGGGGATCCAGCCGCTGTGGCGCTGCGCCAGGGCCCAGAAATCCAGGCCCGGGTCCTGGGAGAGTTCCAGCACCGAATGGTAGTCGTGGCTCTCCTGCCCGGCGTTGCGGTAGCGGCCTTCCAGCCGCTCCAAGCGATATACCGGATCCAGGCCCAGCACCGTGGCCAGACCCTTCCACTTCAGGATGCGGGCATCCAGCTCCCAGTCGTCGCCGCGCAGGTCCACGCTGAACATCCGGCCATCGGCCTCGGTGAGGGTGGCATGGAACTGTTGCGGGCCCGTCGCCGCAAGACTCAGGGTGGCCACGGGCTTCTCCCCGGTGAGGCGCAGATAGGTACGCAGGTCCAGGGCCACCGCGGCGACGAAGGCGAAGACCATCAAGAAGAGCAGTCCGAACACGATGCGCGATCCACCCGCGGCCACGCGGCCGTGGAACAGCCGCTTGAAACCGCCGAGGAACAGCGCGACGCCGCCGAGGCCCAGCAACACCACCACCAGGCAGAAGATCCATAAGGCGTAATGCACGTCGGCCATGGCGAGGTCCCCATCAAGGATGCCATCACTCTAGCACCGCGGCGTTTATACTGGCCGGATGCGTGTGCCCCTGCTCCGCCTCCTGGCGCTCCTGCTATTGATGTCGTGCCTGACTGCTTGCGGCCAGACCGGCAAGCTGTTCCTGCGCATGCCCCCCACGACCTTCCCGCCCCTGGCTCCGCCGCCCCATATCAAGGTGCTGGACATCGTGGCGCCGCCGGGTAGCACCGCCCCCGCCGCGGCCACGGCCAAGGCTCCGGTGGCTGCCACCCACGCGCCGGACCATCCATGAGCAAGCCGACGCCCCTGGTGCTGGTGGACGGCTCGTCCTACCTGTACCGCGCCTTCTTCGGCCTGCCACCCCTGACCTCGCCCACCGGCGAGCCCACCGGCGCGCTCTACGGCGTGACCAACATGCTGAAGAAGCTGATGGCCGAATATGCGCCGGAGCACGTGGCGGTGGTGTTCGACGCCAGCGGCAAGACCTTCCGCGACGAGCTGTTCGAAGAGTACAAGGCCAACCGCCCGCCCATGCCGGACGACCTGCGCGCCCAGGTGCAGCCGCTCTGTGAACTGGTGGAAGCCCTGGGCTTCCCGGTGCTGAAGGTGAGCGGGGTGGAAGCGGACGACGTGATCGGCACCCTCGCCAAGCGCGGCGTGGCCGAGGGCATGACGGTGCTGATCTCCACCGGCGACAAGGACATGGCGCAGTTGGTGGACGGCGACACCGTGACGCTCATCAACACCATGACCGACACGCGCCTGAACCGCGAGGGCGTGAAGGAGAAGTTCGACGTCTGGCCCGAGCAGATCGTGGACTACCTGGCGCTGGTGGGCGACAGCTCCGACAACATCCCAGGGGTGCCCGGCATCGGCCCCAAGACCGCGGCGCCGCTGCTCATCCACTTCGGCAGCCTGGAAGCGCTGTATTCGCGCCTCGCGGAGGTGCCGCAGGTGCCGGTGCGCGGCGCCAAGACGCTGGCGCCGAAGCTCGAACAGCACAGGGACGCGGCCTTCCTCTCGCGTCGTCTCGCCACCATCCACTGCGAGGTGGACCTGGAGCAGGGTCCGAAGGACCTGGGGATGCGCAAGCCGGACCA
The DNA here is from genome assembly GCA_036502565.1 of Gammaproteobacteria bacterium. Lineage (GTDB taxonomy): Bacteria > Pseudomonadota > Gammaproteobacteria > Natronospirales > REEB76 > DASUBN01. The sequence goes on along the minus strand of DASXYJ010000092.1, from coordinate 8,274 downwards.
GGCGCGGCTCAAGGAGTTCTACGCCCGCTTCGGCTTCAAGACCTGGTTGCGCCAGCTCGAGGAAGGCGGCGACGAGGCGCCGGCGCCCAAGTCCGGGCCCGGGCCGGCCGCGGTGCCCGCACCCGCGCCAGTCTCACCGGCAGGTGAATACACCACGGTGCTGGACCAGCAGACCTTCGAAGAATGGCTGAAGAAGCTGGAGGCGGCGGAGCTCTTCGCCTTCGATACCGAGACCACCAGCCTCGACTACATGAAGGCTGAGATCGTGGGGCTATCGCTGGCGGTGAAGTCCGGCGAGGCGGCCTACGTGCCGCTGGCCCACGCCTATATGGATGCGCCGCCGCAGCTGGATCGGGCCGAGGTGCTGAAGCGCCTGAAGCCGCTCTTGGAGGACCCGAAGAAGCAGAAGCTGGGGCATCACCTCAAGTACGACGCCCACGTTCTGATGAACTACGGCATCCACATGGCCGGCATGCGCTACGACTCGATGCTGGAGTCCTACGTGTTGGACAGCGTGGCCAGCCGCCACGACATGGATTCCCTGGCGGAGCGCTATCTCAACTACAAGACCATCCATTACGAGGACGTGGCCGGCAAGGGTGCGAAGCAGATCGGCTTCGATCAGGTGCACATCGAAGAGGCCTCGCGCTACGCCGCCGAGGACGCGGACGTGACCCTGCGCCTGCACCAGACCCTGTGGCCCAAGCTGCGCTCGGTGCCGTCCCTGAAGCGGGTGTTCGACGACATCGAGATGCCGCTGGTGCCGATACTGCTGAAGATGGAACACGACGGCGTGCTCATCGATACCGCGATGCTGAAGGGGCAGGGCGAGGAGATCGCCAAGAAACTCGCGACCCTGCAGGAACAGGCTCACGGCATCGCCGGTGGACCCTTCAACCTGGATTCACCCAAGCAGCTACAGGCCATCCTGTTCGAGAAGATGGAGATCCCGGTCATCCGCAAGACCGCCAGCGGCCAGCCTTCCACGGCGGAGGACGTGCTGGAGGAACTGGCCTCTGAGCATGAGCTGCCCAAGGTGATCCTGGAATACCGCTCCCTCAACAAGCTGAAGTCCACTTATATAGAGAAGCTACCGGAGCAGGTGGACCCCAAGACCGGCCGCGTGCACACCTCCTACCACCAGGCGGTGGCGGCCACCGGCCGGCTCTCCTCCCAGGATCCCAACCTGCAGAACATCCCGGTGCGCACCGAGGAAGGCCGGCGCATCCGTCAGGCCTTCGTGGCGCCCAAGGGCCATGTGCTCTTGGCCGCGGACTATTCCCAGATCGAGCTACGCATCATGGCGCACCTCTCCGCGGACGCGGGCCTGCTGAAAGCCTTCGAAGGCGGCATGGACATCCACCGCGCCACCGCGGCCGAGGTGTTCGGCCTGAAGCCGGCCGAGGTGACGAACGAGCGGCGGCGCGCCGCCAAGGCCATCAACTTCGGCCTCATCTACGGCATGTCCGCCTTCGGCCTCGCCAAGCAGCTCGGTATCGGCCGCGGCGAAGCACAGGAATACGTGGACCTCTACTTCAGTCGCTACCCCGGCGTGAAGCAGTTCATGGATCAGACGCGCCTGCTCGCCCGCGAGCAGGGTTACGTGGAGACGGTGTTCGGCCGGCGCTTGTACCTGCCGGACATCAAGTCCAAGAACCAGTCCATCCGCCAGTACGCAGAGCGCGCCGCGGTGAACGCGCCCATGCAGGGCACCGCCGCGGACATCATCAAGCGCGCCATGATCACGGTGCAGCGCTGGCTCGACGAGAGCGGTACGAAGGCGCGCATGGTCATGCAGGTGCATGACGAACTGGTGTTCGAGGTGCAGCAGGACGCCCTCGCCACCCTGCAGAAGGAAGTGCCGGCGCTCATGTCTGCCGCGGCGAAGCTGAAAGTGCCCCTGGTCGTAGACGTGGGCACTGGATCTAACTGGCAGGAAGCGCACTAGCCATCTCAGAAGCTACTGCGCTCGGCATCCCTGCGTCTGTAGCAGGGATATGGACGTGCCGCCGAGCACGCCACCTTCTCCGCACTACCGAAACCAACACTGGGTGGCTGCGCCACCTGCCCGGCTTCGCATCCTGCTACGCCGGCAGCACGGCCCGCGCTGTCCTGCGCGGGCGTCCGCGGCATGCCGCGGAGCTGTCCAAAATCCCGCCAATATCGCCTGTGGATATCTTGTGTGCTATTAATTAATCAATCGGATAATTAAGATAAATACTAGCCAGCGCCCCTGTTGTTACAAGGGGTTACAAAATTCCTGTTGCGGAATAGGAACGAAAATCCCCTGTGGAAGGTCTTACGTACTGAACACCGCAATGGTGTTCGTCCCCGCTCATCTCCCATGGGTGGGCCTGTAGTCGGTCTCCCCAAGCCGACTGCAGTACTTCATAACCCCGGCGTTTTCCCCTTTTGGCGCCGGGGTTATTTTTTTTCCTCGCCGGTCAGCCAGTCCGCCAGGAGCTTCTGCGCTTCATCCACGCCTTCGCCGGAATGGGCGGAGAACAGCTGCACCGTGCCCCAGCCGCGCAGGCCCTTCTTGGTGTCCGCCAGGCTCTTGGCGGCGGCGCCGCGCTTGAGCTTGTCCGCCTTGGAGAGCAGCACGTGCACCGGGAGTTGCAACTCGCCGGCCAGCCCCAGCATCTGCAGGTCGAAATCCATGAGGGGGTGGCGGATGTCCATCACCTGGATCAGGCCGGCGAGGCTCTCCCGGTCTCCCAGGTAGCTCCCCACCATCTCGCCCCACTTGAGCCGTTCTGCCTCCGGCACCTTGGCGTAGCCATAGCCCGGCAGGTCCACGAGACGCATGGCCTCGGTGAGGGTGAAGACGTTGAGCAGACGGGTGCGGCCCGGGGTCTTGCTGACCCGGGCGAGGCCCCCGACGCCGGTGATGGCGTTCAAGGCGCTGGATTTGCCGGCGTTGGAGCGCCCGGCGAAAGCCACCTCCCGGCCGATATCGGCAGGCAGGCCGCCCAGGGCCGCGGCGCTGGTGAGGAAACGGGTGTGGCGGAAGTCCAGGCGCATCGGAAGCCTTATCTAGAGGGGGTATGCGGGCCTAGTGTAAAATCCTGGGCTCCCGTGCGGCCGGCCGCAGCCGGTTATTTCCGCATCCCAAAGCATAAAAGGCGTGCCCATGAAGAAGTCCCTGCTGCTGGTCCTGGCCCTCACCGCCTCCGCCGCCGCGCTGCATGCCTACGCGGACGATGCCGCCGACGCCGGCAAGGGCAAGGCTGCCGTATGCGGCGCCTGCCACGGCATGGACGGCAACAGCACGAGCCCCCAGTTCCCCAAGCTCGCGGGCCAGAACGCCAGTTACATCCAGGCCCAGCTCAGCAACTTCAAATCCGGCAAGCGCCAGAACCCCATCATGCAGGGCCAGGCCGCCAACCTCAGCGATCAGGACATGGCGGCCCTGGCCGCCTACTTCTCCTCCCAGAAGGTCAGCGTCGGCGAGGCCGTCGCGGGCCAGGTGAAGCAGGGTGAGCAGCTCTACCGCAACGGCAACAAGGACAAGGACGTGCCGGCCTGCCTGGCCTGCCACGGCCCCACCGGTGCCGGCAACCTGCCCATGAAGGTGCCGTCCCTGACCGGCCAGCATTCCGCCTACGTGGTGGCCCAGCTGCAGAACTACGCCAACGGCAGCCGCACCACCGATCCCAACAAGATGATGGAGACCATCGCCGCGCGCCTGACTCCCGCGGACATGCAGGCGGTGGCCACCTACATCGAAGGCCTGCACGGCATCCAGGCCCAGTGACGCCGGTATACCACCGGCCGGACCCGCGCGTTATCCACCTAATAGCCCCGTGAGGTCCGCATGAGAGCCCTGCTGTCCCTGTCGCTGCTGCTGTCCTCCGTCTCCGCCCTGGCGGATGCGGCGCCTTCGGTCGCAGCCGCCACCGGGACCCAATACAAGCAGGGGCAGCACTACCAGGTGGTGCTGCCGGCCCAGCCGGTGTCCACCAAGCCCGGCCAGATCGAGGTCTTGGACTTCTTCTGGTATGGCTGCCCGCACTGCAACTCGCTGGAACCCTTCCTCGAGGCCTGGGAACGCAGCAAGCCCGCCAACGTGGTGCTGGTGCGCGTACCCGCCGTCATCCAACCGGAGTGGGAAGCCGGTGCCCGTGCCTTCTACGTGGCCCAGGCCCTCGGCATCCTCGACAAGTCCCACAAGGCCACCTTCGACGAGATCCACCAGGCCAAGGACAACCTGCAGACCGAGCAGGACTTCGAGCGCTTCTACGTGAAGGCCTTCGGCGTGGATCCGAAGCAATTCGAGAACCTGTGGAGCTCGCCGGCCACCGACGCAAAGATCGCCCAGGCCAACGTGCTGGCCGAGCGCTATGGGCTGATGCTGTTCGGCGTCCCGACCCTGGTGGTGAACGGCAAGTGGCTCACCGGCGGCGAATTCAGCATCCCCTATCCGCAGATGATGTCCGTGGTGAATTACCTGGTCGCGCAGGAACAGGCTGCCCTTCCGGCTGCGGTGCGATGAATCAACCGGCGCACCCCGCGGTGCGCTCTTTCCAGTGAGGTGTGAGATGAAGAAGATCGGCTTGTTGCTCTCCCTGCTGCTGCTCTCCGGAGCGGCGTCCGCCGACATGTCGAGCTTCACCGAAGGCGTGAACTACGTGGCGGTGACCCCAGCCCAGCAGACCGACGTGAAGCCCGGCCAGGTGGAGGTCATCGAGTTCTACTGGTACGGCTGCCCGCACTGCTTCGCCCTGGAGCCCTACATCGAGGCCTGGGAGAAGCCGGGCCTGCCCAAGAACGTGGTGTTCAAGCGCGTGCCCGCCTCCATGAAGGACTCCGAGTTCTACGTGGACGCCCAGGCCACCTTCGTGGCCGAGATCCTCGGCGTCGGCGACAAGATCCGCGAGCCCTTCTTCAACGCCATCCACCTGGACGGCAACGACGCGCTGCGCACGGACAAGGACGCCATCCGCAGCTTCTTCGGCAAGTACGGCGTGAAGCCGGCGGACTTCGATGCCACCTGGGATTCCTTCGGCGTGCAGTCGCGCCTGGCCGCGGCCCAGCAGCTGGGCGACCGCTACCAGGTGCAGGGCGTGCCCACCATCATCGTGAACGGCAAGTGGAAGACCGGCGCCGGCTACCAGATGGCCCCGGCCGACATCATGAAGTGCGTGGAGTTTCTGATCGCCGAGGAACAGGCCGCGGGCGGCAAGAAGAAGTAAATTGCCGCTGAGCTGATGAAAACGGGGCCGCGAGGCCCCGTTTTTTATTGCCAAGCCTTTTCTATCCCGACGAAGAACTCGCGGCCATCGCCCGGGAAGTACCGGTAGTTGCCGAAGCTGAAGTCGGCGCGCTCCGCGTAGGCCGTGTCCGCCGCGTTCAAGACCTTGAAGCTGAGGGTATAGCCGTCGCCGAGGCCCTGGCGGGCGTAGAGGTCCAGCAGGTCGTGGCCGCCATAGCGGTGCTGGTCCGATTCATCCAGGTAGTAACCCCCAACGTGCTGGTAGGCGGCTTCGAGCTGCGTCGCAGCCGAGGGCTCCCAGCGCAGGCGCAACTCACCGAGCGTGCGCGGCGCGTACTTCATGTCGTTGCCGTAGACGATGCTGTCGGTGGGCGAGAGTTCGGCCGAGAAAGCGTAGCTGTGGATGGCGTAGCTGCCGTCCAGCAGCAGCGTCCAATGGGGCAGGAAGGCCCAGGAACCCTGGAACTCGAAGCCGCGGTGGCGGGTGCGGCCGTCGCTGACGTTGAAGCCATCCTCGTCGCGGAAGATGAAGTGGTCTTTGAGCATGTAATAGACGTCCGTGTCCCAACTCAGGCTGCCGGCACGGCCGCGCCAGCCCAGTTCGTAGTCATCGAGGGTCTCGGAGTGCAGGTCCGCCACTTCCTGGCCGGACTGCAGCGAGTAGAGCTCCGGCGCTTCCGGCGCGCGGGCGCCGCGGCCGAGCTTGGCATAGGCGGTCTCGGAGTCGCTGATGAGCCAGGTGAGCCCGGCCTTGGGCATGAGGTTGATGAACTGGTCGCTGCGATCCGCAGGCCGGTTGAACAGGCAGGGCGCCGGCGTGCAGGCCGAACCATCTGCCTGGGCGTTCCCCGCCGGCAGGGAATTCATGTAGCTGTAACGGGTGCCTTCCAGCCGCAGGCCCGCGTCCGCTATCCACTGGCTGCCGAGGTCCTGGCTCACGCGCGCGTACATCGCGGCGGTACGGCTGTCCGCCGCGTAGTCGTAATGCAGGCCCTGCTGCCGGGTCGGCCCGCCGGTGGGGCTGACGATGGAAGACTGCAACTGGTCTTCGAGGATGCTGCCGTGGGCGAACTCGCCATCCAGGCCATAGATCACCTGGGTGCCGGCGCGGGGCTGGGTGCGCAGCACCAGCTGTGAGCCGATGCTGTTGTCGGCGTCGTCCTCCACCGGTTCGCCGGGGATGAAGTGCTGCACGAAGGCCATGGTGTTGCGCCGCGCGTAGGGCGTGAAGTCGAGCTCAGCGCTGTCGCTCAGGGATTCGCGCCAGCGCTGCGCCAGGAGCCAGCTCTGGGCATCGCGGTAGGCACCCGCCACCGGGTTGGAGTCGCGGGTGGCCTCGTCCTTGTACGCGTCCTGGCCGAAGATGTATCCGGCGGTCTGCTGGTTGAGGTTGGTGAAGGCGAACAGGGTCTCGCTGTCCAGATTGCCTTCGCTCCTGTCGTAGCGAAGGTCCAGCTTCTGCTGGTCATAGCCGGAGGACACGCGGAAGCCACCGTCGTGGGCGGCATTGGCGCTCAGGCGGAACCCCGAGCTGCCGTCCCAGGTTCCGACGCTGGTCTCGACGCGGGTGTAGTCGTGGCTGCCGTGTTCCACGCTCACGCTGTCTGCCGGCAGCGCGTCCGGCGCGCGGGTCAGCACGTTGATGATGCCGTGCAGGGCGTTGCTGCCATACAGCACCGAACCAGGTCCGCGGATCACCTCGATGCCCGCGGCCTGCTCGGTGTTGATCTCCAGCAGCGCATTGACGTTGCAGAAGCCCGCCGGCTGCACCGGGATGCCGTCTTCCAGCAGCAGGAAGGCGCCGCAGGCCCCCTGCCCCGTGAACAGCGGCGAACGCAGCGCCGTGAGGCTCTCCTGGCCGCCGCCTTGGGTGACCCAGGCGCCGGGCACCTGGGCGAACACCTGGGCCGGATGGGTCTCGCTCACCAGCGACAGGTCCTGGGCGTCCACCTTGGTGGTGTTGTCCGCCAGCTTCTGCAGCGGCACCGGCGCGCCGGTGTCCGTCACGGTGACGGTACCGAGCTGCGTGACGTCGTCCGCTCGTGCGGCAAGCGGCAACGCGGCGATCAGGAGCAGGACGGTTCGGGTCAGAGACATGTGGCGTTCTTGTTATCTCGGCAAAGCATACGCCACCAGATAATCGCCGCGGGTCGAATCGCTTTTGTAACCTCCAGCAGCGATGACGACATATTGCCGGCCGCCGATGGAATAAGTCATGGGCGTGGCTTGGCCGCCGGCCGGGAGTTTCACTTCCCAGAGCAGCTTGCCGGTGTCGGTGGCGAAGGCGCGGAAACGATCGTCGGTGAGGGTCGCGCCGATGAAGATCAGTCCGGAAGCGGTGACGATGGGTCCGCCGAGGACCGGCACGCCCACGTTCATGTGGATGCCCGGTGTATCGCCCAGCGGTATCTTCCATTTGATGGTGCCGTGCACCATGTCCACACCGGTGAGCGTGCCCCAGGCGGGTTTCACACAAGGGATGCCCAGCCCCGAGACGAAGCTATGCCGTGCCATGCCATAGGGCGTGCCGCGCTGGCGCGCGAACTCGAAATCCTTGAAGCGGGGATCGTCGAACTCCTTCTCCAACTGGTCCCGCGGGATCAGCGTCACCACGAACGGCAGGTCCATGGTGTCCGCCACGGCGATCTGGCGCTCGGGATCGAAGGCGATGCCGCCCCAATTGGAGCCGCCGGCGTTGCCGGGCAGCATGATGGAATCCTTGGTCGACGGCGGCTGGAAGATACCCTCGGAACGGTAGCTCTCGATGCGCTTCCGGCAGGCGCGGGTGTCGAACCACAGCAGGCCGTAGGCATCGTCCGGCTTCACGGCGCCCTGCCGCACCAGTGCCGGCGGCGCCGATGGGAAAGGCTGGGTCGGCGAAGGCACCTCACCCGGCACCGCGTCCTGGGGCACCGGCTTCTCGGTGATGGGGAAGAGCGGCTGGCCGGTGGCCCGATCGAAGGTGTAGAGGAAGCCGCTCTTGGTGGCCTGGATCACCGCGTCCACGTGCTTGCCGTCGTGCAGCAGATCCACCAGCGAGGGCTGCGAGGCCACGTCGT
>DASXYJ010000091.1:0-14451 GCA_036502565.1 Gammaproteobacteria bacterium | reverse complement strand
GAGGCGGATCTTCAACTGTTGGCGGGCCCGGGAGAGCCGCGACATCACAGTGCCTATGGGCACGTCCACGATGTCAGCGATCTCCTTGTAGGAGCAGCCTTCGAACTCCCTGAGCATCAGCACCTCGCGGAACTCGATGGTCAGGGTCTCGATGGCCGCCCGCACCACCTGGGCGCTGTGTTCTTTTATCAATACCTCGTCCGGCGGCAATTCATTCCCGGGGATGTCCATCGCCTCGTCTCCCAGGGTCTCGGTCTGGGCGTGGCGCTTGTTCTTGTCATACCAGCTGTAGAAGGTGTTGCGCACGATCTTCAGGAACCAGTGGCGGGCCTCGCCCCCCTGGAAGGTATCGAAGAAGCGGAATGCCCTGAGCACCGCCTCCTGGACCACGTCCTGGGCGTCATGCTCGTCCCGCGTCAGCCAGCGGGCCAGGCTATAGGCCGAGTCCAGGTGTGGCAGGACGGTCTGCTCGAAGCGGCCGAGTTTGCTGGGGGTCCCCATTCACTTCCTCAGGACGGTATGGGTCTAGACCGTGTCCAGACCGGGCCGCGCAGGGAATTATTGCAGAATTGAGCCGGTTTAGTCAGACCCAGTGACGACTCATCCCTTGGTCTGGTTGGCCACGGCCGCGGCGGCGGCCGCCACCTTGGCCGCATCCCCCAGGTAGTAGTGACGAGTCGGCTTCAAGCCCCGACCAAACTCATACACCAGCGGCACCGCGGTGGGGATGTTGAGCGCCACGATGGCGTCCTCGCTCATGCCGTCCAGGTGCTTCACCAGGGCCCGCAGCGAGTTGCCGTGGGCCACGATCAGCACCCGCTCGCCGCGCTTCATGGCCGGCAGGATCTTCGACTTGTAGTAGGGCACGAAGCGCGCCACTGTGTCCTTGAGGCTCTCCGTGGAGGGCATCTCCTTGGCCTTCAAGTCCGCGTAGCGCGGATCGAACTTGGGATGGCGCTCGTCGGTCTTCTTCAGGGCCGGCGGCGGGATGTCGTAGCTGCGGTGCCAGATCTTCACCTGGTCCTCGCCGTACTGCTTCACGGTCTCGGCCTTGTTCAGGCCCTGCAGCGCGCCGTAGTGGCGCTCGTTCAGGCGCCAGTCCTTGACCACCGGGATCCACATCAGGTCCAGCTCTTCCTGCACCACCCACAGGGTGCGGATGGCGCGCTTCAGCACCGAGGTGTAGGCCACGTCGAAGCTGAAACCCGCTTCCTTCAGCAGCCGCCCGGCTTCCTTGGCCTCGGCGACGCCTTCCGGCGCCAGGTCCACGTCCTTCCAGCCGGTGAAGCGGTTCTCCTTGTTCCACTCGCTGAAGCCGTGGCGCAGGAGGACCAGCTTGGAAGTGTTGTTCTTCTTCATGCTCAACCTTCGTAGGTGGAGGAGAGGGTCTGTTCGTGCTGGAAGCGTTCGATGGCGAGCTCGATCAGCTGGCTGATGAGCTGGGTGTAACCGATGCCGCTGGCTTCCCAGAGCTTCGGGTACATGCTGATCTTGGTGAAGCCGGGGATGGTGTTGATCTCGTTCACGTAGAGTCCGCCGTCCGGCGTGAGGAAGAAGTCCACCCGCCCCATGCCCTCGCAGTTGAGGGCCCGGAAGGTCTGCACCGCCATCTCCTGCACGCGCTTCAGGGTCGCGCCGTCCAGCTTGGCAGGGATCTCCAGGCGCGCGCCGGCCTCGTCCAGGTACTTGGCCTCGTAGGAATAGAACTCGTGGGTGGGGATGATCTCCCCCGCGATGGAGGCCTTCGGGCTCTGGTTGCCCAGCACCGCGCATTCGATCTCGCGGGCCTTGATGTTCTCTTCTATCACTATCTTGGTGTCGTAGCGGAAGGCCAGGGCCACCGCCTTGTGGAAGGCCGCCTCATCCTTGGCCTTGCTGATGCCCACCGAGGAGCCGAGGTTGGCCGGCTTCACGAACACCGGCATGCCGAGCTCCTTGCTCACGGCGGCGAAGTCCGGCTGCTGGCCGCGGCCGAACACCAGGAACTTCGGCACCGGGATGCCGGCGTCCCGCAGCAGGCGCTTCATCACGTCCTTGTCCATGCCCACCGCCGAGCCCAGCACCCCCGCGCCCACGAAGGGCACGTTGGCGAGCTTGAGCAGGCCCTGCACCGCGCCGTCCTCGCCGAGCGGCCCGTGCAGGATCGGGAACACCACGTCCACGGCCTGGGCCATGGTGCCGGCTTCCAGGGCCGTCAGCTTTCCGGAGCTCTGGGGCACCAGCGCCACGTCGTGGCTCTCGGCCTTGTTGAGCGCGATGAGCTTGGGGTCGGTGTGGTTCAGCAGGAACTTGGAAGGTTCGCTCGTCACCCAGCGGCCGGACTTGTCGATGCCGATGAGCACCGGCTCGTACCGGGAGCGGTCGAGGGCGTCGATGACGTTCTTGGCGGAGAGCAGTGAGATCTCATGTTCGGCCGACTTGCCGCCGAAGAGGATGCCGACCCGGATTCTTTTGTTTTCCATCTCGCTGCTTGCAGTATTCGGTGCTTGAAGGGGTGAGCACATTATAACTGACGGGAATTCGCCCAAGAATCGGCCCTCGCGTTTTATTCCCTGCGGGTATTTTATTCCCCGAGCCGCGAGTCTGGAATAAGTCTCATGCGTCCGCGGGTTGTGCACCATAACCACGCCTGAGGAGGCAGCATGAGCGTCCACGATTCGAAGCGCGAAGAGATCGAGACGGTGCAGGACAGCGAGCGGCGCAAGCTGCTGCAGTGCATGGCCTGGGCCGGAGCCGGCGTGCTCTGGACCATGAAGGGCGGCGTGCTGAGCGCCAAGACCCTGGATGGCATCGCCTCCGCGGCCGACACCGACTTCAGCTTCCTGCAGATCAGCGACACCCACATCGGCTTCCACCAGGCCGCCAACCCGGACGTGATGGCGACGCTGCAGTCGGCCATCGCCCACGTCAGTGGCCTGGCGCGCACGCCGTCCTTCGTGCTGCACACCGGCGACGTCTCGCACCTCTCCAAGCCCGAGCAGTTCGACGCGGCCCAGCAGGCCTTCAAGGGCATCAAGGCCGACAGCTGGTTCTTCACCCCCGGCGAGCACGACATCATCGGCGACGACGGCGCCGAGTTCTTCAAGCGCTTCGGCGGCGGCGTGGACGGCAAGGGCTACTACAGCTTCGACTACAAGGGCATGCACTGCCTGTGCCTGGTCAACGTCCTGGGTTTCCAGGCCGGCACCATGGTGAACCTTGGCGACGAGCAGCTGGAGTGGGTGGAGCAGGACCTGAAGAAGCTCTCCTCCAGCACCCCGATCCTGGTGTTCGCCCACATCCCGCTATGGACGGTATACGAGCCGTGGGGCTGGGGCACCGGCGACGCGCCGCGCCTCTACACCTACCTGCGCCGCTTCGGCTCGGTGACGGTGCTGAACGGCCACATCCACCAGATCCAGCAGAAGATCGAAGGCAACATCACCTTCTACACCGCCCGCGGCACCGCCTATCCGCAGCCGCAACCGGGCGCCGCCCCGAACCCCGGTCCGCTCACGGTACCGGCGGGACAGCTGGGCAGCTATCTCGGCATCCGCGAGATCCGCCATGTATCTGTCGATGGTCCGTTAGCCGTCACAGACACCAGCCTGGCTCTGCCCGCCTGAACGCAATAAACACTGGAGAGAGTCCGTGCGTAGAGATGTCTTTGGTCTGATATTCCTCAGTCTGTTCATGGTCGCCTCCATCCTCGGAGCCGTCAGGACGGCGCGTGCCGACGTCGCGCCGGCGGGACCCACGGTGCAGGTGAGCATATTCAACTACAAGTTCGATTCCGAGACCGTGACCATCAAGGCCGGCACCACCGTGACCTGGACCAACAAGGATGAGATCCCGCACACGGTGGCGAGCACCGACAAGACCTTCAAGGGTTCCGCGGGGCTGGATACGGGTGACAGCTACTCCTACACCTTCGACAAGCCCGGTACCTACAAGTACTACTGCACCCTGCATCCGTTCATGACCGGGACCATCGTGGTCACGGCTAAGTGAGGTAGCACAATGGAATTCGGCTTCGGAAAACTGCTGTTGCTGCTGGTCATGGTGATGCTGGTGTTCGGCACCGCCAAGCTGCCCAAGATCGGAGAAGATCTAGGGCGCGCCATCCGCAGCTTCAAGCAGGCCACACGGGAGTGAGCCGGAGAAGGTGAGGCTTCGCCTCACCGGCGGCGAACGCCCGGCCATGGATGGCGGGCCAGAGAGCGCTAGAAAAGATGGCCAGGAATCGCCGGGGATGGCGAGGTCAGAACCCAACAGCGTTGGAGGAGTGAGTTGCAGGAAGGTCTCGCCGGTTGTGAGCCCCCGGCAGCCGGCGAGACCGATTTTCAGCTAGGGCTGTTTGGTGCCGGTGCCGTCCAGCACGGTCTTCCAGGTCTTCTGATCCGGGGACACCTCGATCTTCACCTTCACCTGGGAGGGTGAGGTGTAGACGTAGCTGATGCGGTCGTAGCTCTTCTTGCCCTGGTCGTCATCCTCACCGAGCTCCGTCCAGGTGTTGCCCTGGATGGTCATCTTCGAGGCGAAGGGCTTCTCGCCGGAGCCGCCCACGGCGAAGAACTCGTAGTGCCAGTAGGCCTGGTCCTTGGCGTTCCAGCTGTCCACCACCTCGGACTGCACCTTCTCGCCGGACCAGTCGTTGTCGAAGCTGCAATTCAGGAACAACTTGTTCGAGGACCAGGAACAATGCTCATCCCAGCTGAAAGTACCGGGCTTGTCGCCGAATCGAGTAGTGCCGTGGTAGATCCAATGGCCGGCCTGGACGTCCAGGGCCTTGAACTGTGGTGCCAGTGGCGGGAAGTCAGCGGCAAGTGCCGGGGTTGCGGCGAGGGCGGCGAGGATCAGGACGAGGCGCATGTGGGTCTCCTGGTGGTCAAGGTGCCCGACGGCTATCTACAGAGTGTGCTGCATGCAGCACACGCTCCGCCAGGGAAGGCGGGGCGTGAAACAGCACCAGGGAAGCTGCAGTGATCGATATTCATGGTGTGCGACGTGAATCAGCTGGGACCCGCCCCAGCTTGCTCTCAGGCTGGCGGTTCAGCACGCCGCTGATGAAACTCCCCGCAGCCAGCAGCTTGCTCATGTCCACGCCGGTCTCGATGCCCATGCCCGTGAGCATGAACAGCACGTCTTCCGTGGCCACGTTGCCGGTGGCGCCTTTCGCATAGGGGCAGCCACCTAAGCCTGAAGTGGAGGAATCCACCACCGTGACGCCCAGTTCCAGGCAGGCATGGATATTGGCCAGGGCTTGGCCGTAGGTGTCGTGGAAGTGCACCGCCAGTCGTTGCATCGGCACTTCTGCCGCGGCTGCCTTGAGCATGGCCTGGGCCTTCACCGGCGTGCCCACGCCGATGGTGTCGCCGAGCGAGATCTCGTAGCAGCCGATGGCCGCCAGATCCTTCGCCACCCGTGCCACGGCTTCCGGCTTGATGGCACCCTCGTAGGGACAGCCGATCACCGTGGAGATGTAGCCGCGCACCGGAGTGCCGGCCTTCGCCGCGAGGGCCATCACCGGCTTGAAGCGCTCGATGGACTCGGCGATAGAGGCGTTGATGTTCTTCTGGTTGAAGCTCTCGGAGGCGGCGGTGAACACGGCAATTTCTTTAACGTTGACAGCCAGCGCCCGCTCCATGCCTTTCTCGTTCGGCACCAGCACCGGGTAATGCACGCCGGCTCGCTTCTGGATGCCCTTGTACACCTCGTCCGCATCCGCCAGTTGCGGCACCCACTTGGGGCTCACGAAACTGGTGGCCTCGATGGTCTTCAGGCCCGTGTCCGACAGCAGGTCGATGAACCGGATCTTGTCCGCGGTGGATATCACGCCCTTCTCGTTCTGCAGGCCATCGCGCGGGCCCACTTCGACGATCTTCACGGATTTGGGGAAAGTGCTCATGTTCACTCGGGTTTGATGTGAGCGAGCGGCGCTTCGGCGTCGACCATGGCGCCGGCTTCGAACAACACCTTGTCGACGGTGCCGGCGACCGCGGCCTTCACGGTGTATTCCATCTTCATGCCTTCCAGCACCATCAGCGCCTGACCCACCTCGACTCTATCACCGGCCTTCACGTGCACCGCCACCACCCGGCCCGGCATGGGGCTCAAGGGGTGGGTGGCCGCATCCGCCACACGCCCGGCCTTGTGGGCATAGGGGCTGGTGAGGGAGAAGTTATAGGCCACGTGCTCCAGCGTCACTTGGTAGTCGGTGCCGTGGTGCAGCACCTGCGCGCCGGGCTGGGTCTCCAGGGTGTGGGCAGCGCCGTCCAATTCGACTGACTCGCCGTGCACGGTGACCGCATGTTCGCTGCCGTCATGTTCCCGCGCCACGAAGCGCACGCCCGGCGAGCCGCCCAGGCGCCAGCCGTCCGTGGCCCAGGGTGAAGCCGTGGCGACGAGTCCCTGCGCCACCGCCGCGCCGACGGCGGCCGGCGTGAGCTTGGGGCGGGTAAGCAGGGTCTTCAGTTCCCGCTCGATGAATCCCGTATCCACCTGGCCCTTGGCGAACAGGGGATGCGCCGCGATGCCGCGCAGCAGGGGCAGGTTGGTGGTGAGGCCGAAAACGGCGGTATCGGCGAGAGCGGATTTCAGATGCGCGATGGCCTCGGCCCGGTCCTTACCGCGCACCGTGAGCTTGGCGATCATGGGATCGTAGAAGAGACTTATGTCATCGCCGCTGCGCACGCCGGTGTCGATCCGCACGTAGTCGGCCTGGGGCGTGTGGAACAGCTCCACCCGGCCGGGCGCCGGCAGGAAGCCCTTATCGGCGTTTTCCGCGTACAGCCGCACTTCGATGGCATGGCCGCGCTGGGCGATCTTGTCCTGGGAGAGCGGCAGCTTGCCGCCGGCCGCCACGATGAGCTGCCATTCGACGAGGTCCTGGCCCGTGGTCTCCTCGGTGATGGGATGCTCCACCTGCAGGCGGGTGTTCATCTCCATGAAGTAGAAGGACTTGTCCGGCGCCACGATGAACTCGATGGTGCCGGCGTTCACGTACTTCACCGCCTTGGCGGCGGCCACCGCCGCTTCGCCCATCTTGCGGCGCATGTCCGCGTCCAGGAAGGGCGAGGGGGTCTCCTCCAGCACCTTCTGGAAGCGGCGCTGCAGGGAGCACTCCCGCTCGAAGAGGTGCACCACGTTGCCGTGGGAATCGCCGAATACCTGGAACTCGATGTGGCGGGGCTGCTGGATGTAGCGCTCCAGCAGCACGTGATCGTCGCCGAAACCGGCCTTGGCCTCGCGTTGCGCGCCGGCCAACGCCTCCTTGAATTCGGCGGCCGCGTTCACGATGCGCATGCCCTTGCCGCCGCCGCCCGCCACGGCCTTGATCAGCAGGGGATAGCCGATCTTGTCGGCTTCCGCTTGCAGCTTGGACAGGGACTGGTCATCGCCGTGATAGCCCGGCGTCACCGGCACGCCGGCCTTCTCCATCAGCGCCTTGGCGGCGCTCTTGGAGCCCATGAGGTCGATGGCTTCGGGACCGGGGCCGATGAAGACCACGCCGGACTTCTGGCACTGCTTCGAGAACTCGGTGTTCTCCGAGAGGAAGCCATAGCCGGGATGCACCGCTTCCGCGCCAGTGGCTTTAGCATCTTCCAGGATTCGCTGCCAGTTGAGATAGGACTCCGCCGCCTTGGCGGGGCCGATGTGCACCGCCTCGTCCGCCATCTGCACGTGCAGGGCGTGGCGGTCCGCGTCGGAATACACCGCGACGGTCTGGATACCCAGGCGGCGGCAGGTCTGCATCACGCGGCAGGCGATCTCGCCGCGGTTGGCGATGAGTATTTTCTTGAACATCAATTATTCCGATTTGCGGCTGACCGCTTCGACATTATGCCCGTCCGGATCCAGCACAAAAGCGCCGAAGTAATTCTTGCCGTAATGAGGTCTGAGACCCGGCAGGCCGTTGTCGTGGCCGCCGGCCTTGGTAGCGGCTTCGTAGAACGCGGAGACTGTGGCGCGGTCGCGCGCGGCGAAGGCCACGTGCAAGCGACCCTTCAGGGGCTTGCCGCTGCTGATCCAGAAGTAAGCTCTCTGCTCGGAGCCGAAGCCCGCGTGGTGGCCTTCGTTGCCGGTCATCTCCGGCGTCACTTCCGCGATGAGGGTGATGCCGAGCGGCGCCAGCGCCGCCTTGTAGAAGGCGATGCTGCGCTTGATATCCGAGACCGGGAATCCGACGTGATCGAGCATGGTCATCCCGTCTCCAGGTTCTTGCGCACCAAGTCGCCCAGCAGGCCCAGCACCACGGACGGCAGGAAGATATAGAGAGCGGCCGGACTGAAGATCATCAGCGAGGCCTTGCTCATGCCTTCCGAGAATCCGTTGAGCCAGATGCTTAGGCCGCAGATCCCCGCGATCACCAGGATGGCCCAGCCCCAGGCGGCCACACGCAGGAACGCTGCGAGATAGCGCAGGGCGCTCACTTGATCCAATCCGCGTTGCGCTTCTCCAGGAAAGCCGTGAGTCCTTCCTGACCTTCCTCGGACGTGCGCAGCTCGGCGATGAGCTTGACGGTCTTCTTCATGAGCGCCTTGCGTTCCGCCATGGACTGCTCCGAGACCAGCCGCTTCGAGGCCAGCAGCGCCTTGGGGCCGCCCTTCAGCAGGGAAGCGGCCAGCATGTTCACGGTCTCGTCCAGGATGTCCGGCGTCACCACCTCGTGCACCAGGCCCATGTGGTAGGCCTCCTTGGCCTCGATGGCTTCGGCGGTGAGGAAGTAGCGGCGCGCCTGGCGCTCGCCGATCGCGGCGATCACGTAGGGGGAGATCACCGCCGGCACCAGGCCCAGCCGCACCTCGGTCAGGGCGAACTTGGCGGCCTCGGTGCAGATGGCGATGTCGCAGCAGGCCACGAGGCCGACGCCGCCGCCGTAGGCAGGACCGTTGACCTTGGCGATGGTGGGCTTGGAGCTGCCATCCAGGAGGTCCATTAGCTCCGCGAGCTTCAGGGCATCCTCCATGTTCTCCTTCTCGCTGAACTTCGCCATGGAGCGCATCCAGTTCAGGTCGCCGCCGGCGGAGAAGGTGCGCCCGGCGCCGGTGAGCACCACCACCCGCACCGCGTCGTCCCTCTCGATCTGCTCCAGCTTCGCCGTGAGCTCGGCGATGATGGCATCGTCGAAGGCGTTGTGCTTCTCGGCGCGGTTGATGGTCAGCGTCGCGACGCCGTGGGCATCGGTATGGAGCAGGACGGTATCGGTCATGGCCTAAGCTCCGGTCAGGGCACGAAGAAGAAAGCGATGATGAAGCTCAGCAGGTCATCGAACTTGCCTTTGTCGCGCTGCGCCACCAGGAAGCCGATCGCGCCCTCGATCGCCATCAAGCCTATGGTGACCGTGACCACCGGATAGCCCAGGTGGCCCAAGCGGTCGACGCACCACAGCAGCAGGCCCATCATCAGGCCGCAGAGCATCCCCAAGCAGGCGAAAGCCATCCGGCGGTCGAAGCTGGGCGTCTTATGGTCTGCTGAAGGTGATGCGGTGCCAGCCATACTTACATTCTAAACACGCCGAACCGGCCGCCTTGATCCAGCGGCGCATTCTCGGCGGTGGCGAGGGCCAGGCCCAGCACCCGGCGGGTGTCGGCCGGGTCGATGATGCCATCGTCCCAGAGGCGGGCGGTGGCGTAGTAGGGGTGACCCTGGGATTCGTATTGGTCGCGGATCGGCTTCTTGAAAGCGTCTTCCTCGTCCTTGCTCCACTTGCCGCCCTTCAACTCGATGCCGTCGCGCTTCACGGTGGCCAGCACCGAGGCTGCCTGCTCGCCGCCCATCACCGAGATGCGGGCGTTAGGCCACATCCACAGGAAGCGCCCGCCGTAGGCACGGCCGCACATGGCGTAGTTGCCGGCGCCGAAGCTGCCGCCGATCACTACCGTGAACTTCGGCACCGTGGCGCAGGCCACGGCCGTGACCATCTTGGCGCCATCCTTCGCGATGCCGCCGTGCTCGTACTTCTTGCCCACCATGAAGCCGGTGATGTTCTGCAGGAACACCAGCGGCAGGCGGCGCTGCTCGCAGAGTTCGATGAAGTGCGCGCCCTTCTGCGCCGACTCGGAGAACAGGATGCCGTTGTTGGCGATGATGCCGATGGGCTTGCCGTAGAGATGCGCGAAGCCCGTCACCAGGGTCTTGCCGTACTCGGCCTTGAACTCCTGGAACTCGGAGCCATCCACCAGACGCGCGATCACTTCATGCACGTCGTAGGGAAAGCGCGTCTCCTGGGGCACCACGCCGTAGAGCTCGTCCGCCGGGAAACGCGGTTCGGCGGGTTCGCGCTGCGCCAGCCAGTGCGGCTTCTGATAATTCATGTGGCCGAGGATGTCCCGCGCCATCTGCAGCGCGTGGGCGTCGTCGTCCGCGAGATGATCCGTCACGCCGGAGATCTTGCTGTGCACCTCGCCGCCGCCGAGGGTCTCGGCATCCACCACCTCGCCGGTGGCGGCCTTCACCAGCGGCGGGCCACCTAGGAAGATGGTGCCCTGGTTGCGCACGATGATGGCCTCGTCGCACATGGCCGGCACGTAAGCGCCGCCGGCGGTGCAGGAGCCCATCACCACCGCGATCTGCGGGATGCGTTCCCGCGAGAGCCGCGCCTGGTTATAGAAGATGCGGCCGAAGTGCTCCTTGTCCGGGAACACCTCGTCTTGCAGCGGCAGGAAGGCGCCGCCGGAATCCACGAGATAGATGCAGGGCAGCCGGTTCTCCAGCGCCACTTCCTGCGCGCGCAGGTGCTTCTTCACTGTGATGGGGTAATAGGTGCCGCCCTTCACCGTGGCGTCGTTCGCCACCACCAGCACTTCACGGCCGTGCACCCGACCGATGCCGGTGACGATGCCGCCGCAGGGCGCGTCGCCCTCGTACATGCCGTGGGCGGCCAGGGGCGAGAGTTCCAGGAACGGCGAACCCCGGTCCAGCAGCGCCTCGATACGCTCGCGCGGCAGGAGCTTGCCGCGGTCGGTGTGCTTCTTGCGGGCTTTCTCGTCGCCGCCCAGCGCGGTCTTGGCCTGCGTCGCGCGCAGGTCTTCCACCAGCTTCTGCATGTGATCGCGGTTGGCGAGGAATTCCTTGGAATTGCGGTCCAGCGCGGACTTCAGGATCGGCATGCACGCCCCCGGTTGAGAGGTCCTTATTATGCGGGCTGGCGGCGGGATTTGCCCGCTCGGGGATCGGGGGTTAGACGCACACCCATTGCAGCTGCCCTAAAAGCGCGTGGCAGGTCACCGTGAGGCCGGTGCTTCCCGGCTGCTGGTAGACGAAAGACAGGCTGCTGCCCTTGCGGTCGTACTGGATCTTCGGCTCGGTGGGCAGCGCCTTCAGGTACTTCGGCACCAGTTCGTCGAGGCTGGCCGGCACCCGGGCGGTGTCATCCATGTAGTTGCGGGCGGCGCTGAGCACTTCCTCGCCGTTGGCCTGCAGGTTGCGGCCGTAGCTGTCCTCGCCGGGGCCGTAGGTGGCGCAACCCGAGAGCATCAGCGACAAGGCGAGCGGCAAGAGCTTCTTCATGGACCCCTCCCGATGACTGGGACGAGTATAGCGGGCTTCAGCGGATGGCGGGACGGGGGCGGGCGCGGATGGCGCCGGCAAAGACCGCCAAGGTGTCATGCAAGGTCTTACGCGTGCCGGCATCTGCCAGGATCGGTCCCATCTCGGCGGGTTTCTTGCCGCGCAGGTGCAAGGTCAGCGACGCCTCCGGGACTATGCGCATGGGTCCGCGGCATGCCGCGGACGCCCGTGCATGGAAAGCACGGGCGGGCCGGCCGGCGTAGCAGGAAGCGCAGCCGGGGAGGTGGCGTAGCCACCCCGCTTCTTCTAGGACATGACAGGCCTTGGGCGCGCCCGAATCGAGCCCGCGAATATTGCCAGAGTGTCATGGAGTGTTTTGGCGGTAGCAGAGTCCCCCAAGATGGGTGTCATCTCCGTTGGCTTTTTGCCACGCAGATGTACGATGAGTGATGCTTCAGGCACCAGACGCATAGACATGGTCTTCAGTATCTCCGCCAAGGAAGCCTTGGCATGGTCCCCGTACACCGAGGCATGCCACAGCGCCACCGGCGTCTCCGCCAGCTCGCCCCAGCCCACCACCCAGTCCAGCAGGTTCTTGAGGCCGCCCGGCACGCCATGGGCGTACTCCGGCGCGGAGATCAGCAGGCCGTCGCAGCTTGCCAATGCCTCCCGCAACGCAGCGGGACCGGGCGGCAGCGGATCGGTGTGGTCGGGGCTGAAGATGGGCAGGGCGCCCATGCCCTCGTAGAGCGTGAACACCACGTCCCGCGGCGCCGCTTCAAGGGCGGCGCGCAGGAGCGCGGAGTTGGTGGAATCCCTCCGGACGCTTCCGGAGAGGGCGAGGATCTTCAGCACAGGCGTCAGTTGCCGTGAAGATGCGGAAGCCCGTGCAGCACGTATTTGCCGGGCTCATCCTTGAGTTCGATCGAGATGTGATACTTGGCCTGCGGATCACCGGGATCAGCATCGCCGTTTTCCGCATCCGCTTCGACAGTCCAGCGGCCCGCGTGTTCCACGCATCTCACGTTATTGAGATCGGTGGCGGACTCGTAGAGATCGAATTCTTCCAAGGATGCGCTGGCGATGACACGTGGCCGGTAATCGTGCTTCTTGCCATCCTTTGGCCACGAGTCTGGATCGGTGACCCATTGGATGTAGATCTCCGAATGTCCGTAGATCCAGCCGACCACGATGCGGTAGGCGCCTTGCAGGCCCTGGTGCCGCCATTCGCCGCAGCTGATGACGGTGCCGATCCACGGGTCGATGGCCTTCGCCGAATCTTCCAGAGTCAGGGAGTCCGCGCTCGCCTGGGAAGTTCCGGCCAAGAGTGCGAAGAGAAGGCATGATATCCGCATCGACAGCCCCTTAACACTTTAGGAGCGTCACGAGCCGAAGCAGAGCGAGGCGCACGACGCGAGCAGGAGAGAGTGCACTCTTCTGTGCATGACCACTGCGAGTCCGAAGTGCAACAAAGCAATGCGAGGCGCAGCAGCTCCTAGACAAGTTCGATGGCGATCGCCGTAGCTTCTCCGCCGCCGATGCAGAGGGATGCGATGCCGCGCTTGCCACCGCGCTGCTTCAGCGCGTGGATCAGGGTCACGATGATGCGCGCGCCGGAAGCGCCGATGGGGTGGCCCAGCGCGCACGCGCCGCCGTGCACATTGATCTTGGAATGCTCGATCTTGAGCTCGGTCATGGCCGCCATGGTCACCACCGCGAAGGCCTCGTTCACCTCGAACAGGTCCACGTCCTTCACGCTCCAGCCCACCTGCTTCATCAGCTTGTTCATGGCGCTCACCGGCGCGGTGGTGAACCAGGCCGGGTCATGCGCGAAGCCGGCGTGGCCGACGATGCGGGCCAGCGGCTGCGAACCCTGCTCCTTGGCCTCCTTCGCGCTCATCAGCACCAGCGCCGCGGCGCCGTCGGAGATGGAGCTCGAAGTGGCGGCGGTCACGCTGCCGCCTTCCTTCTTGAAGGCCGGCTTCAGGGTCGGGATCTTCTTGATGTCGCACTTCATGGGCTCCTCGTCCTTGTCCACGAGGTAGTCGCCCTTGCGGCTCTTCACCATCACCGGGGCGATCTCGGCCTTGAACAGGCCGTTAGCCAGCGCCAGCTGCGCGCGCTTCACGGACTCGATGGCGAAGTTGTCCTGCTCGGTGCGGCCGAACTTGTACTTGTCGGCGCAGAGCTCGCCGAAGGTGCCCATCATCTCGCCGTCGTAGGGGTTCTGCAGGCCGTCGAAGAACATGTGGTCGATGAGCTTGCTATGGCCCATGCGCAGGCCGGCGCGGGCGCCGGGGATGAGATAGGGCGCGTTGGTCATGGACTCCATGCCGCCCGCCACCACGATGTTCGCGGAGCCGGCCTGGATCAGGTCATGGCCCAGCATCACGGCCTTCATGCCCGAGCCGCACACCTTGTTGATGGTGGTGCAGGGCACGGACTTCGGCAGTCCGGCGCCGAGCGAGGCCTGGCGCGCGGGCGCCTGGCCCAGTCCCGCCGGCAGCACGCAGCCCATGATCACCTCGGAGAGCTGCTCCTTCTGCACGCCCGCGTCGGCCACCGCGGCCTCGATGGTGGCAGATCCGAGTTGGGTCGCGCTCATGTTGGAGAACTGGCCCTGGAAGGAACCTATGGGTGTGCGGCGCGCGGAGACGATGACGACGGGATCGGACATGGAAGGCTCCAGGAAAGGGGGTCGTGAATTGATGCGGATTTTACAGAACTACGGACATTGGAGGGCGTGATTTGGTTCACGGGCTTTGTTAAATGGGGGCGGGGGTGCTTAGTCAACATGCCCTGGCTCCGATGTACCCGCATTCAGAAGGCCAAGTGGTCAAGCGGTCTTGCGGCTAGTCGCCGGTCGGCGGGTTCAAATCCAAGATGAAGCGGGTAATGGGGGGTGATGTAGATGCTTTAGGAACGGTCTGATCGCGTCATAGGCTTTCTCCGTCACGATCA
>DASXYJ010000090.1:0-9910 GCA_036502565.1 Gammaproteobacteria bacterium | reverse complement strand
CCTGGAGGGCAAGGACGCCTTCGGCCGCAACAGCGGCATGGCAGTGGTGCAGGCGCCGCGCTCCCTGCCGCGGGTGATCCAGATCCCCGGCGAGGGCAAGGACGACTACACCTTCACGCTGCTGTCCTCGGTGATCCACGCCCACGTGGAGGAGCTGTTCCCGGGCATGAAGGTGGCTGGCTGCTACCAGTTCCGCGTCACCCGCAACAGCGACCTCTACGTGGACGAGGAAGACATCGACGACATGCTGCGCGCGGTGCAGGGCGAGCTGGCCTCGCGCCGCTACGGCGATGCGGTGCGCCTGGAGGTCTCGGCGGAATGCCCGGAGGAGACCGCCGCCTTCCTGCTCTCGGAGTTCGAGCTGGCGCCGGAAGACCTCTTCACCGTGGACGGCCCGGTGAACCTGAGCCGCCTGGACATGGTGTACGACATGGTGGAACGGCCCGAGCTCAAGTACGCGCCGTTCGTGCCGGGTGTGCCCAAGGCCCTGAGCGGCGCCAAGGATTTCTGGGAGGTGTTGAAGGAGAAGGACCTGCTCCTCAGCCATCCCTACGAGTCCTTCATGCCGGTGCTGGACATGCTGCGCATGGCCGCGGCGGACCCCAAGGTGCTGGCCATCAAGCAGACCCTGTACCGCACCGGTCCGGATTCGCCGATCGTGGAAGCGCTCCTGGCCGCGGCCCATGCCGGCAAGGAAGTGACGGTGGTGATCGAGCTCAGGGCCCGCTTCGACGAGGCCGACAACATCGCCCTGGCCAACCGCCTGCAGGAGGCCGGCGCCCACGTGGTGTACGGCATCGTGGGCTACAAGACCCATGCCAAGATGATCCTGGTGGTGCGCCGCGAGGGCAAGCAGCTGCGCCGCTACGTGCACCTCGGCACCGGCAACTATCATCCGCGTACCTCGCGCATCTACACGGACTACAGCCTGTTCAGCGCCGACGAGGACATGGGCGAGGACGTGAACCGGGTGTTCATGCAGCTCACCAGCCTCGGCAAGCTGCACAAGCTCGGCAAGCTCAAGCAGTCGCCCTTCACGCTGCACACCGACGTGATCGAGATGATCGACCGGGAGCGCAAGCACGCCCAGGCCGGCAAGCCGGCGCGCATCATCGCCAAGCTGAACGCCCTCACCGAGCCCGGCGTGATCCAGGCCCTGTACCGGGCCGGCATGGCGGGGGTGAAGATCGACCTCATCATCCGCGGCGTCTGCTGCCTCAGGCCCGGCATCCCCGGGGTCTCCGAGAACATCCGGGTGCGCTCCATCCTGGGCCGCTTCCTGGAGCATACCCGGGTCTACTGCTTCCACAACAACGGCAAGCGCGAGGTCTACTGCGCCAGCGCCGACTGGATGGAGCGCAACTTCTTCCGCCGTGTCGAGGTGTGCTTCCCCATCACCCAGAAGAAGCTCCGGGACCGGCTGCTGGTGGACCTGAAGCGCTATCTCAAGGACAACACCGGCGCCTGGCAGCTCTCCGCCGACGGGCGCTATCGCAGGCATTCGTCCAAGGGTAAGAAAGCGCATTCCGCCCAGCTGGAACTGCTGGCGCAATACACGACCTAGCCGGCAGGGATCAAGAGACCCTAAGGGTGAATCCGAGATCCCTGAGGTTCTTGGTCTCTTCGTCCAGGTCCGCTTCCAGCAGCGGGCGATGCTTTAGCCAGCCCTTCTGGAACTTCAGGCGCAGTTCGTTGCCGCGGGTCTTGAAGGCGAAGCGCGGCGCTTCCACCTCATGGGCCCGGTGCAGGGCATAGGCGAGGCGCAGCAGCGCCGTGAGCCGGCGTGCCTGCACCTGCTCCTCCCAGGAGAAGGCGTGGAACAGGTCTCGGTCGATGCGGCCCCGGTGGCTGCGCACCAGCACCGCCAATAAGTGTTGTTCGTTGCGGGCGAAGCCCGCCATGTCGGCGTTGGCCAGCACGTAGGCGCCGTGCTTGTGATAGCTGCTGCGGGCCACGGCGCGGCCGCACTCGTGCAGCAGCGCCGCCCAGCTCAGCACGCGCTTGCCGCCGTCCCCCAGCTCCCAGTTGCCGGCGCCGCGGGCCAGCTTGAGGGCCGTCTCGGCCATGCGTTCCGCCTGCTCCCGGTCCACGCCGTAGCGGGCGGCGAGGGCATCCACGGTCTCGGAGCGAACGTCCTTGTCCTTGAGGCGGCCCACCAGGTCCAGCAGCACGCCTTCGCGCAGCGCGCCCGGGGCCACTTCCATCTCCTCGATCTCGAGCGCCTCGAACGCGGCCTGCAGCACCGCGACGCCGCCGGCGAACACCGGCGCGCGCTCGGCCTTGAGGCCCGGCAACTCGTAGTGGCGGTGATGGCGTTTCTGCATCAAGAGTTCCGCCAGGCGCTGCAGTTCCTCGCGGGTGATCTCGCCGCGGGTCCAGCCGAGCTCTTCCATGACGTTGCCGACGGCGCGGATGGTGCCCGAGGAGCCGAGCGCGCGGCTCCAGCCGGCGCGGCGCAGGGCGGCTTCCACCGGTTCCAGGCGGCGGCGCACCGTGAGCAGCGCCGCCTCGTAGCTCTTGCGGGTCACGCCGCCGCGCAGGAAGTACTGGTCGGTGATGGCGACGGAGCCCACCGCCAGGCTCTCCATGAGCTTCGGCTCATTGCCGTGGCCGACGATGAGTTCGGTACTGCCGCCGCCGATGTCCAGCACCAGGCGCCGTTCGCGGCTGGGGACCATGTAGGCGCAGACGCCTCTATATATGAGGCGTGCCTCCTCGATGCCGCTGATGACCTCCAGGGGGTAGCCCAGCATGCGGCCGCCTTCCGCCAGGAAGTCCTGGCTGCCCCGGGCCCGGCGCAGGGTGTTGGTGCCGACGGCGCGCACGAACTCGGGGTTATAGCCGGAGAGCTTGTCGCCGAAGCGCTTGAGGCAGGCGAGGGCGCGGGCCTCGGCCTTGCGGGTGATGTGGCCGCGGGCGTCGAGGCCGGAGCCGAAGCGCAGCATCTCGCGCATGTTGTCCAGCACCTCGATGCGGCGGCCCGTGACCTGGGCCACCAGGAGGTGGAAGCTGTTGGACCCCAGGTCCACCGCGGCGAGGACGTGGGTCTTGGCCTTCTTCTTCATGCCAAGACTGTACGACATCCCGGCGCTCCGCGGGAAATCGCTGTCTTCCGGGTCCAGGCTCAAGCGGGTGTGGGGCTCGGCGTCCCGTGGCGGACGTCCATGCCTTCCACGAAGTAGAAGACCTGCTCGCTGACGTTCTTGGCATGGTCGCCGATGCGCTCCAGGGCCCGGGTCAGCCACAGCACGTAGAGCATGCGGCGGATGTCGCGGGGATCGCTGCTCATGGCCTCCATGCAGTGGGCGTTGATGCTCTCGTACTGCTTGTCCACCGCCTCGTCGCGGCGCAGCACGTCGCGGGCGAGGCGCACGTTGTAGGTCTCGAAGGCGGTGACCGAGTCCCGCACCATGTCCGCCACGTCGGCGCCGAGCGCCCCCAGCTGGGCGTAGTTGTCACGGGGCCGGGTCATCTCGGTCAGGTGCACGGCCATGCGTGCCACCTTCTCGGCCTCGTCGCCGATGCGCTCCAGGTCCGAGGTGATCTTGATGACCGCCAGCACGTAACGCAGGTCCATGGCGGTGGGCTGGCGCCGCACGATCACCTGGCTGCATTCGTTGTCGATGGCCACTTCCAGGTGGTCCACCCGGTAGTCCTCCACTTCCACTTGGTGGGCGAGGCGGGCGTCGCCGGCGACGAGCGCGCGCACCGCCGCGGCGATCTGCTGTTCGACCATGTGGCCCATCTCGAGTGTCAGGCCGCGGATACGGCTCAGGTCCTCGTTGAAGGCATGGGAGATGTGGCTGCTTAAGTCTTCTTTTTCCATGACGTCCCCCTCAGGCTGCTTCGGCCAAGGCCGCCGCTTGCGGTATCGCCATCGCCTCGCGTTCGAACAGCTCGAGACGGGTCAGCGCGTGAGTCACCGCGCGCCAGGACTCGTCTGCCAGCAGGCGGCAGTCGCCGGAGCGGGTGCCGAGCACCGGGAGATAGGTGATCTCGGCCAGCACCGGCTCCGCACCCAGGAGCGTCCAGAGGTTGTGCAGGAAGCCCTCGTCGCCCACGAAGGCGAGCCGCTCCGGATGGGGACCGTAGTAGATGGCCACCGGCTGCACCGGCACCTGTGCCGCCACCGCCGCTTGCAAGAGGCGCGGACGGAAACGGGCCGGCAGCACCTTGGCGCCGCTGGTGCCTTCCGGGAATATCGTGAGCTGCTGGCGGCCCTTTAGAAGCCGTGTCATCTGTCCCAGCACCCGCCGTGCGTCCTCCAGGGAGCCGCGGCGCACGAACTCGGTGCCGCCGACCTGGGCGAGCCAGCCGAGCAGGGGCCACTGCGCCACCTCGGCCTTGGCCACGTAAGCCGAATCGGATTGGGTGGCGAGCACCAGGATGTCCAGCCAGCTGATGTGGTTGGCCAGCATCAGCACCGGCGCCTGGTGCGGTTGGCCGCGGGCCAGCACCCGCACACCCAGCACCGCCGTGCCGTGGCGCAGCCACCAGGCGGAGAGCTTCGGCACGTGCCGGCGCAGTTGCGGGACGGGCAGCAGCGATACGCCGAGCGCGATCAGCGCGCCCAGCAGCAGGTGCAGGCTGAGCAGGCAGAGGCGGGCGAGGCGGCGCAGTTCCCGGAACATGGGGTTCAGGCCGCCGCCTTCAGGAAGCGCTTGGCGTAACGCTGGCGCAGTTCGGCGGGATCCAGCACCACCACCACGTCCGCCACGTTGAAGTCCGGGTCCCAGCAGGGTTCGCCGCAGATCCTGGCGCCGAGGCGCATGTAGGCCAGCAGCAGCGAGGGGATGCGGGCGGGCGGCACCGGACCGTCGCGCAGGGGCAGCGGCAGTCTCGGCTTCACCCGGAACTGTTCCGGCGCCATGTAACGCTCGGCCAGGGTGGCGAAGGCGGCCATGGCGTTGGCGCCGTCGCCGATCATCGGGATGCTGGCGCAGCCGATGATGCGGTTGAAATCCGTGACCTGGAAGAAGCGGGCGAGGCCCGCCCACAGCATCGAGACCACCATGCCGCCGCGGTAGTCGGCATGCACGCAGACCCGGCCGATCTCCATCACCCGCCCGGGTGCGGTGATGAGCTTGCCGAGCACGAACTCGGTCTCGGAGTAGAAGGAACCGGCGCGCTTGGCGTCCTCGTCCACCAGCACGCGCATGCAGGCCACCACTTCGTCGTTGCGGCGGTCGCGCACGATGAGGTGCCGGCAGAACCTGTCGAAGGGGTCCACGTCGAGACCGGCTTCGCCGCCGTGCAGCTGGGCCTGCATCTCCTCTGCGAACACCCGGTAGCGCAGGCGCTGGGCGGCGCGGATGTCATCCGCGTCGCGGGCCACGCCTACGTGCAGGTCCGGCTTGGCGCCGATGACGGCACCGGCGTCCTGGAGAGCTTCGTACAGCGATTCCGGATTGGCGGCCATGGCGGTCTCCTGAGTGGGGTTTCCCGAGGCTCAGGATGGAGCTCTCATATAAAGAGCCCATGACCGTTTTTTGACCATTCCGTGAAAGCCCGCGTATCCCCCGGGGCCTGGTCTCAGGGGCGCGGCGTGACCGGCTCGAAGTAGATGACCTGGTGCCGATAGTCCAGGGTGGTGATGAACTGCGAGAGCACGTCGTACCCCAGCAGACCAGCCTCATCGGTCGCGGCGAACTTGCCTTCGGTGAAGCCGCCGAAACGCGCTGGCTGGTCCTTGAGCGTCACGCCGGCTACTTCAAGTGTGTGCAGCGTCACCGGCAGCATGAGGTGCCCGGCATCGGGATGGGCGCCATAGCGAGCCAGGAACCCATGCTGTTCCAGGAATGGGTGGAACAGCAGCAGGGCGCTTGGTGCACGCACGTCGTAGGCGAACAGCCCGTTCACGCCATCGGCGGACGCGCTGATGAGCGGGATCACGTCATGGAAGACCACCGGCAGCGCTTTGCCATCACCACGGTAGTCGAAGCTCTCCAGCGGCGTGAGCGTGAGCGTGGCGGCGGCGTAGTCGAGGCGCAGGGCGAAGCGTTTGAGGATGTCCGGACCCAAGGCGCCGGCGATGGGTGGACCCGCGGGGTCGTGCTTCGGATAGAGGTCGGCGCCGTCGCCGGGCAGCACCGGCACGGAGAACTTGCCGATGTGCGCCGCGCCGATGGAAAGGTCCACCTGCACCGTCTCTGCGCCCGCCGCCAGGCCCAACTTGCGCACTGTATCCGAGGTGATCGCGCCGCCCGCGCCTGGGTCCAGGATGAACGCGTAGGGACCTTTTCCGTCCAGCTTGGCGTCGAAGAAGATGACGCCGTGATCCAGGTGCATGGGCACGGTGACCGATTGCGGCACATCCGCAGGTTCGAGGGATGACCGCCCCGCGCAGGCGGACACAGCCAGGACGAGCGACAGGCACGAGCGGCGGAAGAGGGACATGACTTGCCTCATGGAGGCCTATATACAATCGACCACCCAGGGGCGGGTTGGTTCCGATGGCGAACCAGCTATTCCAGGTAGCCGTCGTCGAGATAGCACCAGGCCCAGTCCTCACCCGGTTCTATGGACTTGATGATGGGGTGGCCGCTCTTCTCGAAGTGGGCGCGGGCGTGCTTGTTCTTGGAGCTGTCGCAGCAACCCACCTGGCCGCAGACCATGCAGATGCGCAGGTGCACCCAGTTGTCGCCCCTGGCGACGCACTCGGGGCACTCGCGCCTGGCGTAGTTGACGGCCTTGGCCTGGGCCGTGTGTTTGCAGGCCGTGGAAGCGGCCTGCTCGGTGTCGAGCTTCACTTGGTTCATGGCTTCAGTCTTTGCCTGCCGGTGGCTACTGTCAAACCGGGGAAATCCGGGTGCCGGGCATGGCACAATCCTTGAGTCCCATTACCTTCCGGTGACAGCCCATGCGACGCTTCCTGATCCTGCTGGCGACCCTGCTGCCCCTGTCGGCGCTCGCGACCATCCCGCCGGCGCTGCAGACCCTGCAGAAGAAGGGCTGGACCATCGGCCAGAGTTTCATCGGTCCCGACGGGCTCACCGGCTGGGTGATCAGCAACACCAACAAGAACGTGGTGGTGTACACCACCTCCAGCGGCAACTACATCATCGATGGCCAGATCGTCGACAAGGACGGGCAGGATCTCAGCTCGGTATACGCGCAGCGTTACCTGCCGCGGCCGGACCTCACTAAACTCGTGACCGCGCTGCAGCAGGATCCGACCCTGGTGGACGAGGGCGATGCCAAGGCGGTACCGCTCTACGTGTTCGCCGACCCGAACTGCTTCTACTGCAACAAGCTCTGGAGCGATATCCGCCCTTTCGTGGATTCAGGTCAGGTGCGCATCCACTGGGTGGTGCTCTCGTTCCTGAAGCAGAGCAGCGCGGGACGCGCCACCGCCATCCTCGCCGCCAAGGACCGGCTCGCGGCCTTCACCCTGGATGAGAGCAAGTTTGACAAGGTCAACGAGGAAGGCGGTATACCGCCGCTGGAGCCCATGCCGGCCAACGTGCGCGACAGCCTGGTGGTCCACGCCAACCAGATGCGTGACGCCGGTGGACAAGGCACGCCGCTCATGGTGTTCCGCAGCGAAGGCAAGTGGTACACCCTGGAGGGGATGCCCGTGGACATGAAAGCCTTCGTCACCGGACTCCAACAGCCGGCGGCCAGCCGCTGATAGAGAGCCGGATATGCCGACAGCAAGGATGCTGACGAGACCGATCCATACCCCAGGGCGAGCCGTGTCGGCCGCCTCGATGCTCCTCACCCTGCTGCTATGCGCGAGCGGGATCCGCGCCGATGAGGCGCCTCCCGCGCCGGCGGGAGCGCCGGTCATCGAAGCGGGCAGCACCCCGGACCAGGCCATCACCCTGGATGGCGCGCTGGATGAAGCGGCCTGGAAGGACGCCCCCACCCTCACTCTCACCCAGCAGAACCCGCATCCCGGCGCGGCCACGCCGTACACCACCACGGTGCGGGTGCTGCGCGGCAAGGATCACCTGTATTTCGGCATCACTTGCGTGGACCCGGCTCCCGGCCGGCTCTCGGTGCATACCCTGCAGCGGGACGGCGACCAGTCCGCCGACGACAATGTGATGCTGATCGTGGATACCTTCGGCCAGCGCAAGCTCGCCTACGTGTTGCAGGTGAACGCCGGCGGGGCGAAGGCGGATGGGCTGATATCCCCCGGTTACAACAACTCCAACAGCAATACGCCCGCGGTGGATTTCAGCTGGAACGGCTACTGGGACGCGGCGGTGAAGCGCACGCCGGAAGGCTGGAGCGCGGAGATCCGCATCGCCGCCCAGAGCCTGCAGTTCCCCAAGCGCAATGCGGTGTGGGGGCTGAACGTGAGCCGCTATGTGCCGCGGGAGCTCATGACCCTGGTGTGGTCCGGCGTGAGCCTGGACGCCACGCCCACCAACCTGCAGTGGGAAGGCAAGCTCACCGGCATCCAGGGGCTGGAACAGGGTTCGGGCTTCGAGTTCGATCCCTACGGCGTCACCGAGTACAGCGACGCCAAGCACGACACCGAGAGCTACACGGGCTTCGACCTCAAGTACAACCTGACGCCGGAGCTGGCGGGACTCTTCACCTACCACACCGATTTCTCGGAGGCCCAGGCCAACAGCCTGAACGTGAGCGCCTCGCCCTACGCCCAATCCATCCCCGAGACCCGCGCCTTCTTCCTGGACGGCGCCAACATCTTCACCTTCAGCCACAACCTGGGGCAGAACTTCATCCCCTTCTACTCGCGCAGCATCGGGCTCGTGGGAGGTGAGACGGTGCCGCTGGACGAGGGCGTGAAACTGCTGGGCCATGCCGGCGACTGGACGCTGGGGATGCTGGATACCCAGATGGCGGACACTCCGGTGTCCGATCGCAGCAACCTGTTCGCGGGACGCGCGGTCTACAACGTGAACAGCGAATGGCGCGTGGGCGGCCTCGTGACCCGCGGCGATCCCATGGGACAATCGGACAACACCCTGACCAGCCTGGACAGCACCTGGAGCACGTCCACCTTCCAGGGCGACAAGAACCTGAACTTCTCCGGTTGGGTGGCGCGTTCCACCGGTCAGGGGCTGCCGGCCGGGGACCGCAACGGCTACGGCTTCGACGCGGAGTATCCGAACGACCTTTGGTACGCGGACGTGAACTACAACCTGTTCGGTGATGCGCTGGATCCGGCTTTGGGTTTCCTGCAGCGTCCCGGCACCAAGCAGACTTCCGCGACGCTGACCTGGCAGCCGCGGCCGGGGCCCGGCAGCAGTTTCTCCTGGATACGCCAGGCCTTCGAGAACGTGGGCTGGTACTACGTGACCGGGCTCGATGACCGGGTGCAGAGCGACGACTGGACCTTCAACCCGGTGCAGTTCACCTCGCAGGGCGGCTGGCACTGGAACTTCCAGGTGAACTCGGATTACGAGGTGCTGGCGGCGCCCTACGACATCGTGCCGGGGGTGACCATCCCCGCCGGCAGCTACCACTTCACGCTGATGCACTCCAACATGACCTCCCCCACGGCGGACGATTTCGTGTTTGGCTACAGCGCCGAGGGCGGCGACATCTACAACGCCCACTACAAGGACTTCTTCCCGAACGCGGCCTGGTCGGCGCCCAGCGGCCACTTCAGCCTGAGCCTGCTCACCGGCTGGCTGTGGGTCTACGGCACCCAGTCCGATGGCACGCTGCGGGTGACGGAACTGACCATGAACTACTCGTTCACGCCGGACCTGACGCTCTCGACGCTGACCCAGTACAACAGCATCAGCCGCACCACCTCCGAGAACGCCATCCTGCAATGGGACCTGCAGCCGGGCCGCATCCTCTATCTGGTGTGGAACCACGGCCTGACCCTCAACCCCAACCTGCTGCAGGGGCAGCAGACGGTCACCGGCAACGTGCTGCTGGCGAAAGTGGTGTGGGGGTTCTACTGACAGCGCCGGCCGGATGCGGT
>DASXYJ010000089.1:0-3462 GCA_036502565.1 Gammaproteobacteria bacterium | reverse complement strand
AACAGGAAGGCGTCGCCCCAGGAATGCTTGATGCCGTTGATGACCAACACCAGCGGCACCATCGCCGCCATGAACTTGATCATGAGCCATACGAAGCGGTGCACTCCCTTGTCGAAGCTGGTCTGCACCCGTTCGGTGCCCAGGGTGCTGGCCAGCGAACCGAAGTAGCTGCTGGCGCCGGTCATCACCACCACCGCAATGGCGGTGCCGCTCACCACGTTGGTGCCCATGAAGCAGAGGTTGGGCAGGTCCAGGGGGCTGCCGCCGGCCTGGGCCATGGCGCGGGAGTCCCTCTCCACCGGCATGGACTCGCCGGTGAGGGCCGACTGGTTGATGAACAGGTCCTTGGCGGAGAGCAGGCGCACGTCCGCCGGGATCATGTCGCCGGCGGAGAGCTGCACCAGGTCGCCCGGCACCAGCTCGTCGATGGGCACCTGCTTGCGCAGCGCCTTGTAGCTCACGCGCGGTTCATGCCGTTCGCCATCGTCGCCGCGTTCCTCCTCCCGTTCCCGCTCCTCCTCGGGCTCCTCCACCGGCTCGCGGCGCAGCGCCGTGGCGGTGGTCTTCACCATGGCACGGAGCTTCTCGGCAGCGTTGTTGGAACGGGATTCTTGGACCCAGGACAGGGCCACCGAGAGCACCACCATGAAGCCGATGATCGTGGCGCCGTCGTAGTCCCGGGTTACCAGCGAGACGACGGTGAGGACGATGAGCAGGACGTTGAGGGGATTGGCGAGCCGGGTGAACAGCTCATAGAAGAAGCCGTGGTGCACCTCGCGGGCCACGGTGTTGGGGCCGTGCTCGGCGAGGCGCTCCTCGGCCTCGGACTCGACGAGGCCCTGGATGCTGGTCTTGAACTCGTCGAAGGTGTCGTCCGCCGCCATGCGGCTGACTTCCACCAGGCGCGCGGACACGCGGGCACCGCGCTCACCTTGCGTGTCGCCCTTGCCGCGCAGCAGCCCTTGGAGTCGTTCGAAGGCCATGCCTGCCGTTCTCGCGTGCCCTGGGAGACGCACCTGCGGATGCGTCCCGGTGTGAACGGTCGGTCAGGCTAGTGGATGGCTAGTCGGTCCGGCCGCGCTGGCCCTCCCCTTTCAGCAGGAAGCGCGCGGCCTGAAGGATGCTTCAGTCGCGCAGGCTGCTCGGGAGGGGGTATCTAAGACAACTACTGCCCACTTCGGGGGCCTCTCATGGCTTCTTTGCGCGGATGCTAGTCCCGCCATGCGCGGGCTGTCAACGCTTTTGTGGGTGGGATGCGGGTCACATCCCTGACCCAGAAAAGACATCGCCCCGGCACCTTTCGATGCCGGGGCGATGCGAGACCCTATCGGGGTCGAAGGATCAGTGCGTGCTGGCAGCGGGCGCCGCGGTGGCGTCGGCAGCGGCCTTCTCCTTGTGCATCTTCTTCACGTCGCTCTTGCGGGCCTTCTCGTCGCTCTTGACGTCCTTGTGGTCGGACTTGATGGCGGACTGGTCCTTCTTGATCTTCGAGTCATCAGCCTTGAGGGCGGCGCTGTCGGACAGCACCGCGGCTTTGTTGCCGTTCTTCTCGTCGCTCTTCAGCTTGGCCTGTTCGGCGTCGCGGGATTTGACGTCCTTGGCCTCGTCCTTCTTCTCCTTGTCGACCTTGCCCATGTCCTTCTCGATCTTCTTGTTCTCTTTCTTGACCTGGGCATGCTCCGGTGTGGCGGCGCTGGCGGTAGCGGGGGCATCGGCAGCCTGGGCCAGGGTGGCGGCGCCGAAGGCCAGCAGGGAACCGAGCAGCAGGGTGGAAACGCGTTTCATAGAGACTCCTTTTGGGGTTTTAAGAGGTGCAGCTGCGATGGCTGCCCTTGGGGGTCAAGAACGGGTGGCCCCGGGGTCGGGTTGACCGACATGAGGCGAAAATGTCGGGCGAAAGCCCTGTCAGGCGGGGGTATAAGCCAGGTTCGACGCCAGCCAGCGCTCGGCCGCGGCCAGGTCCAGGCCCTTGCGACGGGCATAATCCGCCGCCTGGTCCCGGTCGATGCGGCCCACGGCGAAGTAATGGGATTCCGGGTGGGAGAAGTACAAGCCGCTCACTGCCGCTGCCGGCCACATGGCGTAGTGCTCGGTGAGCTGGATACCGGCGCGGCGCTCCACATCCAGGAGCTGCCAGAGCGTGCCCTTCTCGGTGTGTTCGGGGCAGGCGGGATAACCCGGGGCAGGCCGGATACCCTTGTACTCCTCCCGGATCAGGGCCGCGTTATCCAGGCCCTCGCCGGAGGCGTAGCCCCAGTGATCGCGCCGGACCTTGAGGTGCAGGTATTCGGCAAAAGCTTCCGCCAGCCGATCCGCCAGGGCTTTCAGCAGGATGGCGCTGTAGTCGTCGTGGTCCTGCTCGAAGGCCTTCACCCGCGCCTCGATGCCTATGCCCGTAGTGACCGCGAAGGCCCCCAGGTAATCCTCGCTGCCGGTGGCATAGGGCGCCACGAAATCCGCGAGACAGCGGTTGGGCCGGCCGGTGGGCTTGCGCACCTGTTGGCGCAGGAAACGGAAGGTGTTACGGCGCTCGCCGCGGCCGGCGTCGGAATAGACGGCCACGTCGTCACCCACCGCGTTGGCAGGGAACAGGCCGTAGACGCCCCGGGCCGTGAGCCAGCGTTCCGAGATGATGCGGTCCAGCATGGCCTGGGCATCGGCGAACAGCTTGCGGGCGACCTCGCCCTTCTCCGGGTCGTCCAGGATCTTGGGGTAGCTGCCCTTCATCTGCCAGGCATGGAAGAACGGCGTCCAATCTATATAAGGACGCAGGGTCTCCAGGGACAAGTCCAGCAAGGATTCCGTGCCCAGGTCACGGGGCCGGGGCGGCGTATAGCCCTTCCACTCGATGGGCGTGTGGTTGGCGCGGGCATCCGGGAGGCTGAGCAGGGGTTGCTCGCCGTCGCGGTTGGCGTATTCGGCGCGCACCACGGCGTAATCCTCCTGGATGGCCTTGATGACGGCGGCGCTGCCCTCACCCAGCAGCCCCGCCGCCACGCTCACGGCGCGCGAAGCATCCTTCACGTGGGTCACGGCACCCGAATAGCTGGGGGCGATGCGCACCGCGGTATGGGTGCGGGAGGTGGTGGCGCCGCCGATCATGAGCGGGATGCTGAGCTTGTCGCGCTGCATCTCCCGGGCCACGTGCACCATCTCGTCCAGGGAGGGGGTGATGAGGCCGGACAGGCCGATGAGGTCCACCTGCTGCGCCTTGGCGGTCTCGAGGATCTTCTGCGCCGGCACCATCACGCCCAGGTCCAGGACCTCGTAGTTGTTGCACTGCAGCACGATGCCGACGATGTTCTTGCCGATGTCGTGCACGTCGCCCTTCACGGTGGCCATCAGGATGCGGCCCTTGGGACGCACGCCTTCCTGCTTGCCGGCCTCGATATAGGGAGTGAGCCAGGCCACGGACTTCTTCATGACCCGCGCGGACTTCACCACCTGGGGCAGGAACATCTT
>DASXYJ010000088.1:0-3307 GCA_036502565.1 Gammaproteobacteria bacterium | reverse complement strand
GAACTCCGCCGAGCCATCGACTCGCGCGGTCTCGGTCATGTCCTTCCAGCCGCCGGCCGGCTTCTTGTAGATATATACCGAGCCACATTGGAACTTTTCGCCGCAATCGTGGCCCCAGGCACCCACCGCCACCACGTCGCCGCTGACGCTGATGCTGGCGCCGAAGGCGTCGATCGCTCCGGGGCTAGACTGCCGCAGCAGCGCCACCTCGGTCCAGGCACCCTGTACCTTCTGGTACAGGAGCACGCCGGCGCAGCTGGCGAGGGCGAAGTCGGGCTCCGGACAGGAATACAGGGTGGCTGCCGCCACCAGTCCGCCAGATGTCGACACCGCTATGGGAGTGGTATCGAAGTCGCCCCATAGGGGAGTCTGGTCCTGGAACGGCGCGGCCGCCGCAGAGATGGAGAAGAGACAGGCAAGCAAGGCGACGAGCACGGCGGCCCGCGACCGGATGATGATCCCTTTCACGGAAGACTCCCCTATATGGCCTGGTTTCCCGACCCGGCCGGCGGTTATGACGCGGCTATTCTAGCCCAAGCTCGCGCGGATCCAGGGAGAGACGGCATTTCCCGGGGATTTCAGGCCTTGTTGGCCCGCAGCAGCACGTCTTCCACGGGGATCTGCATCAGGCAGTTGAGGTGGCCGAGCGGGCATTCGCGCTCGAAGCAGGGACTGCAGGAGAGCTTGAGATAGATGACGTCCGCCTTAGGCGTGAGCGGCGGCGTGTACGCGGGACTGGAAGAGCCGTACAGCGCCACCAACCGCGTGCCCACGGCACCGGCGATGTGCATGAGCCCGGAATCGTTGCTCACGGCGCACTCGGCCAGTGCCAGCAGGTCCACTGCGTCCACCAGCTTGGTGCGGCCGCAGAGGTTGGCGGCATCGCCCTCGCCCGCCGCGCGCACGATGGCCTCACCGAGCTCATGCTCCTTGGCGGAGCCGAACACCCATACCCGGCGACCGGCCATGACGAGGCGCTTGGCCAACTCGGCGAAGCGTTCCACGGGCCAACGCTTCGCCGGGCCGTACTCGGCACCGGGCAGGAGCGCCACCACGGGCTTGTCCAGGTTCAGGCGGTTGATGTCCAGCTGCATGTGCTGGTTATCGGTGTCGATGCGCAGCTTAGGCGAAGGGATGGCCGGCGGTTGCGCAGCGTGCTTGTCCAGGCCCAACGCCACATAGCGCTGCACGGTCTGGGTGAGCTTCTTCTTGTCCAGCTTGCGCACGTCGTTGATGAGTCCGTAGCGGAACTCGCCGCGGTAGCCGGTGCGGATGGGGATGTTGGCGAAGGCCGGCACCAGCGCCGACTTCCAGGAGCGCGGCAACACGATGGCGCGCTGGTAGCGGCCGTAGAGCGTCACGCCGAGCCTACGGCGCACGCCCCAGCCCAGTTCACCGTGTTCCAGAGGGAGGTTCACCGCGGAGTTGATCTCCGGCATGCGCGCCAGGAGCGGCCGCGACCAGGTGGGCGCCAGCACATCGATATCCGCGTCGGGAAAGCGGCCCTTGAGCGTGATGAACAGGCTCTGGGCCATGACCATGTCGCCGACCCAGGCGGGTCCGACGACCAATATGCGATTGCCTGCCATCGGGGCGGGTTACTTGTTCAACCAGGTCATGTATTTAGCGACGCCCTGTTCGACGGTCATGAACTGGTGATCGCAGCCGGTGGCGCGCAGGTTGGTGAGGTCGGCTTCCGTGAAGCTCTGGTAGCGGCCCTTGAGCACCTCCGGGAAGGGGATGTACTCGATCTTGCCCTTGCCGTGGTGCTTGATCACGGCCTTGGCCACGTCGTTGAAGGGCTGGGCCTTGCCGGTGCCTAAGTTGAAGATGCCGGAGCACTTGGGATGCTCCCAGAACCACAGGTTCACGGCGCAGACGTCGTCCACATGGATGAAGTCGCGGCGCTGCTCGCCGTCGCCGTAACCGTCGCTGCCCTCGAACAGCTTGCACTTGCCGGTCTCGAGGATCTGGTTGTTGAAATGGAAGGCGGTGCTGGCCATCTTGCCCTTGTGCTGCTCGCGGGGGCCGTACACGTTGAAGTAACGGAAGCCCACCACCTGGCCCTTGAGCCCGCTCTTGATGCGGCGGCGCAGGTACTGGTCGAACAGGAACTTGGAATAGCCGTAGACGTTGAGCGGCGCCTCGTGGCCCCGCTCCTCCTTGAACACCTTGCCGCCGCCGTAGACCGCGGCCGAGGAGGCATAGATGAAGGGGATGTTGCGGGTCTGGCAGTAGTCCAGGAGCGCCTTGGAGTACTCGTAGTTCACGGACATCATGTACTGCCCGTTCCACTCGGTGGTGTCGGAGCAGGCGCCGTTGTGGAACACCGCTTCCACCGGGCCGAAGCTGTGGTTCGGCGCCAGGAGCTGCTGCAGGAAGGCGTCCTTGTCCCTGTAGTCCGCGATCTCCGCGTCCACCAGGTTCTTGAACTTGGTACCGTCCTTG
This sequence comes from Gammaproteobacteria bacterium, assembly GCA_036502565.1. Lineage (GTDB taxonomy): Bacteria > Pseudomonadota > Gammaproteobacteria > Natronospirales > REEB76 > DASUBN01. The sequence goes on along the minus strand of DASXYJ010000088.1, from coordinate 859 downwards.
AGATCATCCACCACGATGATGTCCGAGTGGCCGCGCTGGTTCAGCGCCATGACCAGGTTGGAACCCACGAAGCCCGCGCCGCCGGTGACGATGATCATGCGTTGTCCCGTTTCGAGTAGATGACCATGTACTTATAGAAAACGCCGTTGGCCTCGGACACCGAGATCAACACCCCGCGCCAGCCGTCCAAGACCCCCAGCCTCAATATATAGCTGCGGACGAAGGCCCAGAGGGTCTTGAGCAGGATTATCGCCGGGGGGTAGGTGCGGCGCGACTCGCCGGCCTTGAGCATGGTGTAGCGGTGCATCTTCACCAGGAAGTCGCCCGCGTCCTGCATGGGCATGTGCTTGAGGGTCCCGGCGAGCTTCACCGCGGCCTCCCCTTCCTTCAACTCTACCTTCTCGTGCACCGCCACGTCCGTGAAAGCATGGGTCTTGCGGTCATAGAGGCGGGTCAGCCACTGGCTGCCCCAGCCGGCATGCTTCACCCGCTTGCCCAGGAGATAGTTCTGCCGCTCGACGCAGTAGGCGAGTTTAGGGGCATCCAGAGGCAGTGCATCCAGGGCCGATAGCAGCGCGTCGTCCGGCACCTCGTCCGCGTCGATGGAGAACACCCAGTCATTCTTGGCGAGTGCCGCCGCCTGGTTGCGCGTGGGCCCGAAGCCGGAGAACTCGCCCTTGTGGATCGCCACGTTGGGATAGCGCTTGGCTATCTCCGGGGTCTTGTCCTTGGAGCCGTTGTCGAAGACCACCACTTCGCCGAAACGCTTCAAGCCGTCCAGGGTCGCGGCGAGCGTGGGCTCAGCATCACGAACCATCAAGACTGCTGATATTTGCGAGAGCGGCATCTGTCGTCCCGC
>DASXYJ010000087.1:0-10913 GCA_036502565.1 Gammaproteobacteria bacterium | reverse complement strand
TGGACGACGTGACCGACCGCCAGCACATCTACGATGGCTTCGAGACGCGTCTCGGCAACAGGCTGCAGTTCGTCGGTGATCTCGATGTCCTCTGCAGCATCTCCCCGGCACAGGATGCGCAGCTGCATCGCGCCCCGTATCACTGCCTGGAGCGGGTGGGGCGGCAGCCGCGGGCGGTCAGCCGGCTGCTCACCGACAACGTCGAGCTGCTGCACCGTTACCTCTCGCTCCAGGCCTATCCCCGCTATCACGATGTATCCAGCCTGCAGCCCGGCGAGCCCATGGCCAACTGGGCGCCGCTCACCAAGGCGCAGCGGCTGCTGCTCTCGCGCGCCGCCCTCGCGGCGGACGCCGGAGACGTCAGCGCCGCCGTCGGCATGCTGCAGCGTGATGCACGCTTCTGGCGCAGCGTCACCGTCGGGCAGGATGATCCCCTGGTGGACAAGATCATCGCCCAGCACGGTCTCACCGCCGACTATGTGTTCGCCTCCGAGCTCATCCGCACCCAGCCTCTCGGCGCCGCGGACGTCCGGGCGCTCACCGCGGTGCTCCGGCCCCTGTCCGATGCGGAACGCAGCCTCGCGGACACTTACCGCGCCGAGTTGCGCCTCGCCTCCAACACCATGCGTTATGCGCTTGCCACCCATGCCCTGTCGGGCAGCGGCGACGAGGGCTCCGATCGCCCCCTCGCCTCGCGGCTGGGCGGGCACTTCTTCCAATACGGCCAGTTCATGGACCATCTCTATGACCGCACCCAGGTCTTCAGCGAGCTAGACGCGGCGCCGATGGATGAGTTCGAGGCGCGCCGCAAGGCGCTCCCGGCACGCCTGCAGGCGCTGCACTCCAATGCCCTGTGGGGGAACCTCTATGACCCGCTCGGCAACATGCTCTTCGACTTGCCGGCGCCGGACTACAGCGGCTACACCGCGCGCATGATCGACCAGGAAGGCATGCGCCGGTTGGTGAGCCTGCAGCTCATGCTCAAGCAGCAGCATGTGTCCGCGGCCGCGGTACCGGGCTTCCTCGCCCACGCCGACCCCGCGCTGGCGGATCCTTACACGGGCAAGCCCATGCAGTGGGACGCGGCCCATCACGCCCTGAGCTTCACGCCCGGCATGCCCAACGTCTCCGGGTGGTTGCCGCTGCCGGTGGAGTGAGGCGAGTGGCGGATGGCCGAGTGCCAGATCCGCCAGCCGGGTCCACGGTCAGGGCTCAAGCCGCAGCTTCTTCCTCGCTCTTGAACCAGCGGTTCACCGCAGGCCACATCGTCGCGCTCTTCGGCCACCTGCACTGAGTCGGCCGCCACCCGGCTGAGAGGCCGCCTCCAGGGGCGACGATCCAATTATCTGTTCCCAGCGGCCTGGCCTTGGCGCCCGCTATCCGTATCGGCGCGCCGTCCCGCCCGGGAGCCTAAGAGCCTCGTTCCATTTATTTACATTTGATTATAATTATATGATAATGATATTGAATGATCGGGCGCGCCCCGCTCAATAAGCTGTGCCTGACTCGTCTAGCCATGCTCGCCATCCAACAAGCCTTCCGCGCCGGCCTGCTCAATCCCGAGCACTGGTTGCGAAATCTCCTTTCCGGCCTCATCGTCGGCGTGGTCGCCTTGCCTCTCGCCATGGCCTTTGCCATCGCCAGTGGCGCGCGTCCCGAGCAGGGCCTGTACACCGCCATCGTCGCCGGCGCCACGGTCTCGCTCTTCGGCGGCAGCCGCGTGCAGATTGCCGGTCCCACCGGCGCCTTCATCGTCATCCTCTCGGGCATCACCGCCCGTTATGGCATCGACGGTCTGCAGACCGCCACGCTCATGGCCGGCGTCATCCTGATGTGCCTCGGCGCGGCGCGGCTTGGCTCCATCGTCAAGTACATCCCGGATCCCGTCATCCTCGGCTTCACCGCCGGCATCGGGGTCATCATCTTCGTCGGCCAATGGGCCGATTTCCTCGGCCTCCCCAAGGCCGCCGGTGCGCACTTCCACGAGAGGTTCTGGCACTTGTTGCAGCTGCTGGCGCAGTTCCATCCGGTCACCACCGCGCTCGCTCTGCTGAGCTTGGCCATTGTGATCGCCGTGCCCAAGCTCCCGTGGCTGGGGCGCGTGCCCGGGCCGCTGGTCGCCATGCTGGTCGCGACCGCCCTGCAGCGTGCCTATCATTTCGACGGCGTCGCCACCCTGGGTTCGGTGTTCGGCGGGATCCCCACCGGGCTACCGCTCTTCCACCTGCCGCCGCTCGGCCTTTCCCGCATCATCGAGCTCATCGGCCCGGCCTTCGCCATCGCGATGCTCGGCGCCATTGAATCGCTGCTCTCCGCCGTGGTCGCCGATGGCATGGCCGGCACCCGCCACGACTCCAACCAGGAGCTGGTGGGACAAGGCCTGGCCAACGTCCTCGCGCCGCTGTTCGGTGGCATCGCCGCCACCGGAGCCATCGCCCGCACCGCCACCAACATCCGCACTGGCGGCGACAGTCCGCTCTCCGGGCTGGTGCACAGCCTCACGCTGCTGCTGGTGATCCTGTTCCTGGCGCCGCTCGCCCGGGACGTGCCCGTATGCGCGCTCGCGGCCATCCTGTTTGTGGTCGCCTGGAACATGAGCCAGGCCCGGCACTTCCTCCAGATGCTGCGCCGCGCACCGCGCGCCGACGTCGCCATCCTGCTAATCACGTTCCTCCTCACCGTGTTCACCGATCTCGTGGTCGCAGTGAACATCGGTGTGGTCATCGCCATGCTGCATTTCATGCGGCGCATGGCCAAGAGCGTCGAGGTCCAGCAGCAGGAGGGCGGCGAGCTCGCCGGCGAGCTCGCCGCCCAGGGCCTGACAGTGCTGCCCGAGGGCGTGCTGGTGTACGCCATCGAAGGTCCGTTCTTCTTCGGCGCCGTGGAGAACTTCGAGCAGGCCCTGGTGCATACCCACCTTGACCCCAAGCTGCTGGTGATCCGCCTGAAGCGTGTGCCCTTCATGGACATCACAGGCCTGCAGGCGCTCGATGAAGCGGTGCACCACCTGCGCCGGCGCCACGTGCGGGTGGTGCTCTGCGAAGCCAACCCAAGGGTATACCGCAAGCTCGAGCGCGCCGGCCTGCTCAAGTCGCTGGGGAAGGGCGGCTATGCTGCCAGCCTGGGGGACGCATTGGAGAGAGTCGAACGCGAAGCTGCTTGAGCGGGGTGTGCCCGGGAAAGTGGGAGCCGGTCCGACTTAAACCGCGGTATCTTCCTTGCCCGCGAACCAGCGGTTCGCCGCGGGCCTGAACAGCAATACCACCGCCGCGATGGCCAGCACCAGCGAAGGGATCGCGAACAGCTTCCAGGGCGCGATCCACAGGCCGTAGACGGTGGCCGGCACCGTCCAGGCCACGAAGAGGTAGCGCGCCCAGCCCATCCGCCGCAGCAGCGCCGCCCCGCAGAGGAGGTGCACCACGCCGCTGGCCACGCTCACCTCCACCATGGTCCGATACGAGATCGGGAAGTGGTACGCGGCCATGCTCTGCTGGATCACCGGCCAGTCCTGCATGGACCAGGACATCAGGCAACCCAGTAGCCCGAAGGCGCCGAACACCATCAGCATCCAGCCTATGACTGTCACGGACTCGGGGCGTTGTGCCATCGCTGGGCTCTCTGAGAAAGGACCAAAACAGGATACTATCTTTGGAGCGGAGAGGCGGGTGGGCGAGACCACCCCAACATTTAGGGGATACACATGGATCAGCAGCGCTCGACCTTCGTGACAGTAGTAGGGTGGATCTTCATCGTCATCTCAGGCCTCGGCACCCTCTACTGCCTGATATTCATGTTCACCCCCACTGACAAGCTGCTGGCTCAGTTCCAGCAGCAGCAGGCCGCCATGCCGGCGGGCTCCCCCGCGGCGGACCCGCAGATGATGGTCTCCATGATGCGCGGCATGTTCTTCTTCTTTTTCGTGGTCGAACTCTGGGTACTGCTCTCGTCCATCGGCTTGGTGCTGCGCAAGGGCTGGGCGCGTATCTCCTTCATCGTGGTCATGGCCTTCGGCATCTTCGTCAGCCTCATCTACGTGCTCATCGGCCTCGCTGGCCGCAGCGCACCCATGGGCCAGGTCCCGGGAAGCACTCCCGAGATGGCCGGCTTCATGCACGCCATCATGGGCGTCATGGCCATCCTCGGCGCGGTCTTCGCCGCGCTGTTCGTCTTCATCATCTATAAGCTCAACACCGCCAAGGTCAAAGCCGAGTTCGTGCCCCAGCCCAAGCCCTGAGGTCGTCCCTAGGGAAAAAAGGGTTGGGCGACGTGAGACAAGAAGAAACTGAAGGGGAGACAGGAGGATGACCCTTCCAGCATGGTCACAAGCAAGCCGCCCTACGCTGGGTCGTGATCCGCTCGGCCTGCAAGCGACTTCCGTGCGGGTGTATCGGGACCTGGTACCTGGGCTCACGAACGTCACTAACCGCCTGAGGTATTACTCGTTCTACTGCTGGGTAGTGCATCACTACGAACTCACGGTTTTTGCCGATGATGAAGCGCGGTGGCGTGTCTTCATCCGGCGGGCCGAGGCGCTCTACGCCCTCACATCCCTTCTGGTCGACGCCCAAAACGCAGGCGGCTTAGCCGGTTCGGAATGGGCTGCGGGATATCTAAAGAATCATCAGAAGGGACGGATCAATCTCCGTGACTACACGGATAGGCCTGATGAAGCGGGTCAATATTTGGCTGCGCGCCGGGGTAACTTCGGCCAATTCTACGTTCGCAGCATGACGGATGTCGGACTGCTCCAGCCCTCCGTGAGCATTCCTGTCGTCAGCCGGCCTCGCGGCAAGGAAATGGCGGAAAGTTTCGCCGCTTCGGCGGGCGCCAGGGTCGTGAAGCTGATCGCCGACACGCTGTCCAGAGGGCGCCTGGAATTTGAGGAAGCGAAGATCATCGGCGAAGCCCTGAACCCCGCGGCCATTGATGAACATTCGACCGAGATGCGGCACTTGCGGGACTTCCTGCTGGCGAATGTGCCGGACACCATGGATGGCACCGCCAGGAGGTCCACGGCGTGGTTGCTGCTTGACCTGCTCCGAAAAGGCGTGAGCCTTGATGATCAAAATGCCATCCGCCGGGCCTTCTATCATCGCCTGCTGCCGAATGACGAGCGTTACGAGCGCACTGGCGAAATCATCGATCGTTGGCGGATATACCAAGCCAACGAGCTGTGTCATGTGGCGCTGGAAGTCTGGTTGAACGCGATAGTCTTGAAGCTTGAGACCTATCCTGCGGGGGCTACCCCCGCAGGCGTCATCACTGACTTGCTGTCGGAGACGTTCGAATCAGGCAAATTGAAAGGCACATTTAGGGACTGGATCAATGGCATTCCAACGGATGCTGCGCATGAAGAGCAGGCGGCCCAAACGGTCATGCGGTCGCTTTGGGACCGCAACAAGACCATAGATCACCCCGTCCTGCGAGCCGCCGGCACGCTCCTCGCCATCCTGTGGTCCAGATGGAGTGATGGGGATGGTGGCGTAAGGGAGCAATTGCGGATATATGCAGGAGACGGCGCATCGCTTGCGAATGCCCTGTCATCCTTCGATGCCAAAGCCGACGATGGCCTCCAAGAGGCATTGGCCAGTGTGTTGCAAGAACACATCGTGGACACGCACCTGACCATCGCCGCACGCAAGCTTGCAGCCACAGGCAAATTCACCTATCGGTTCATGCTATCGGATGGCGTGCTTACGGAAGGAAGACACACGGACTACGATTTCACGAACCCTCGCTTGGGGAATCTCGTTCGGTTCCTGTTTGACGCGAAGCTCTGCCGGGGCGGCAAACTGACGGCAGCCGGCAGGAAGTTCCTCGATGAAAACCAGCCTGCATAAGGATATAAGCAGGGTAGGCTGGCACACGTCCTTGATGACGACCTATTCCGTTGATCCAGCCTTCTACGATTACTATGTCGCACGGTCCCTGAGGCGCTCCGGCTGCGAAAACATCGTATTGCTGGCCGACGCGGCGATGCTGACCAAGGCCCTGCAATCCACACCCGATGCTTTTGCCATGGCAGGGCGCCGTTATGCCGTGATCCCGATCCAGTCCTCTGGTGCGTTCCATCCCAAGATCCACCTTCGGCTCGGCAGCGACAAGGCCAGGTTGATCGTGGGCTCGGCCAATGCCACGGCAGCCGGCTGGTGCAGGAACCTGGAACTGGTCGCCGCCATCGATCTCGACATACGCGACCAGCAGGCTCAAACCGGACCGTTGATCCGCAAGGCCTACGACTACTTGACGCATTGGCTGCGGGGCATCCCCAGCGAGTCCATGCGGTATAAGTGCCGCCTGATCGAGAGAAACTCCCCTTGGTTGCAGGACTATGAGCCGAATACGGGAGATATCGAGCTTCCGGACGGATCGGGTATCGATCTGTTTTGCGAAGCCGGGAGCGGGTCACCGTCCATGATGCAGCAGTTCCTCGGTCGCATCGCCGGTGAAAAGGTCCGCAGGCTAATCGTGATCTCGCCATACTGGGACAAGGATCTGCGGGGCTTGCGAGAGCTGCGCAAAGCCCTGCCCGGATGCCCTGTCAGCGTCGTCCTCCATCCCGAAAAAAGCAGTTTCCCGATAGATCAGCTAGGAAAGAAGGACGAGGTGAATTTCGTTTCGTTGCAGACGGAATCGAATGCCGATGCCAAGCGTTTCCCACATGCCAAGCTGATTTTGATCGAGACCACGGCAGCCGATCATGTCCTGGTGGGAAGCGCGAATTGCACCGATGATGCGCTCGGGACCCGGTCGGGCCCGGCAAGGAATTCCGAGGTCTCACTGTACCGGCGTCTCAAGCCCGGGACCGTCAGGGATATCTTGGGGCTGGACCTTACCGTAAAGCTCGAAAGGAGCGCCATCGCTGCGCCCATCGAAGCGGTTCAATCCGCAGCAGAAGAACAGGCGCCGTTCGATGCGGGCCATCTGGAACGGATCTCAGGGGCGGTCGTATGGTATCCGGCGAAAGGTATTGAGATGGAGGCAGCCGGGGCCAGGCTGGTGATCGATAAGACCGAGATCCCCATGACGATGGTCCAAGGTCAATGGCGCACGCCACCCGACAGGGTTCCTGCCCTTCTGCGCATCGCCCGCGTGATCTTGAAATCGGGGAGGGTTAGTAGACCGCTCATCATCCACGATGAGAATGAGCTCCGCCGTGCAGCTCCGGGCCGGATCGATGGCCGGCTGCGTGAAGCATTCGAGCGGATACGTACCGGCTTGGACGACATACTCGAGTTGGCGCAATGCGCTCACATCATCTTCGCTCCCGATTCGTCAAGAGTGATGATCCGACCGGGAACAGGCGGGGGCGGCAGGCGGGAGAAACCGCTGCCGGCCGGGAAGGCTTATGGCACATCCGAGGAATTTCGCCAGGCGGTAAGCCTGGAGGCGGCGACCGGCAGAAGCGGCCGCTACTCGATTGACGATCCGGGGTTGCTGCACCTGCTGTCCATCGTCACACGCGGGGTCACTCCCGGAGACGACGCTCAAGATGATGAGCTTGATCGTGCTCTGGACGCGGGAGACAGGGAGGACGGCGATGAGAAGTCCCCCGAAGACGCGGATGCCGACCAAACCGATGGACAAGCACGCCAACCGATCTCCGGTACCAGGCGGTTCACTGCCGAGGACCTTCTGCGAAGACAAAAGAATCTGATGAAGGCCATGGACGCATACCAGGACCTGCTGTCGGCCTGCGCCAAGGGTAAATCCAAGGTCTCCAGCCGACTCGCGGCGCAGAGCGTGTTCATGATCCAACTGATGGCATTAGCTTGCACTCTGGAACACAGGCTCGACGAGGGCCAGCCCGGCAGGTTGATGGTGATCTATCCGGGGCATGAGAGCGAAAGAGAGCGGTCCTTCGCTTTGAGGGTGGCACGGATGCTGAAATCGATTTGGATGGGCGAGGAAAGCATCGCTGCCAAGGTTTATCTGCAACAAAACTACCCATCATTGCCGGACGATATCTTCGACTGGATCGTCATCTCGCGTTGGGCGATCGCACGGGCATACCTGGATGGGCGACACGCGTCTGGTTTGGTGCCGGCGCAGATCGAGAAGCTCGCGAAACAGGTCTATTCCGCTACTGCCGATTTGGGTCCCATCGCACAGGATGCAGAATCCGAGAGGATGAAGGAGCTGGACGCCGGCATAGGTAAGACACCGGATCAGACGGAGGCTTTGCTCAGGTTTGCAGCGATGACGCGGAATGCCCCCATATAAAACCGCCCCGTAAGGGGCGGTTTCAAATTGGCATTTGGATCAATTCATGGGAGGCGGAGGCGGGTGAGCAGCGAGAGCTGCGAACGCACGTGTCGGGAACACGGGCCGGCCTGCCGGCGTAGCGGGGTTCGCGGCATGCCGCGGACGCCTGCACAGGATGTGCAGGCTGGACTGGTTTGCGGAGCAGGAAGCGCAGCAAAACAGCGTAGCCGGGTAGGTGGCAGTGGCCACCCAGAATCTTCAACCGAATAAAAACTGCCCCGCGAGAGCGGGGCAGTATCTCTAGAACATCACGCCGAGGGCGGCGGAGGCGGCATCTGGCCGTCGCCCGGCTGTTCACCGTTGGCTCCCGGCTCATCAGCCTGGGTGGCGTGCCTTTCCTTCATCTTCTGGCAGTGCTCATCGTCGGCATGCTTCGAACACCACTCCTGCATATGCTCATGCATCTTCTGCATGTGCTCTTTGCACTCCTGTCCATGGGCCTCGCAGTATTCCCGGCGCTTCTCGGCCCAGGCTTTCAGGTCCGTGCACTTCTCGGCATTGGCCGAGCACCACTGGTCGAACTTGGCAGCATCGATCCGGCACTGGGCCGGATTTGCCTTGCAGGGACCCTCCCGGTGCTCCATCGGGGCGGCGCCGGTCGATGTGGCGGGAGATGGCGTGGCGGCCGATGCCACGCCAGCCAGGGCCAGCAGGGCGCCGAATAGCAGGGTTCTAAGCTTCATGGATGAGATCTCCTTGAGCGTTGAGGGCTACAGGGCATAACGGGCCGCGAGAGGGGTAGTTGACCGGGAAGGGCGCCGCGCCTGTGTAACGCTTTATGTCCGTCACTCTTTAAGGCTCGCCCTTCAGGAGGGTGAGGGCGACTTCGTTATCAGCCCTTCTCAGGTTTGCCAGCCTTCTTGAACTTGTTTTTATCCTTATTTTTACGCTTGCCGGTTCCTGGGGGATTTTCTTTCGAACGGTGTTTGACCGGCGCTTCTTCCGCCGCGCCCTCACCAGCCGCAGGGCCGTTAGCCCGTGATATTTGCAAAGGCCTTCCCGCCACCCGCGTCTTCTTCAAGCCGTTGAAGATGTCCGCCGGCATGCCTTCCGGCAGGTCCACGGTGCTGTACTCGTCGTAGAGGCGGATGCGGCCGATCAGCCGGCCTTCGATGCCTGCCTCGTTGGCGATAGCCCCCACGATGTTCCCCGGCTTCACGCCGTGAGTGAGACCCACCTCCAGCCGGAAAGTCTCCATGCCCGTCTCAGGCGCGCTCTCATCCCGTGGTGCGCGCGCAGGTCCGCGCGCGCCAGGGCTGCGATCACGTGTGCCCTGCGGCCGGCGCGGGCTGTCATAGCCCTGCCGCTCATGGCGTTCCCTGGGCATGTCTCGCACCGGCGTCTCCACCTGGGGTTTCAGCAAGAGCGGCGTCGAGCCCTGGGCCAGCTTCGCCAGGGCCGCGGCGATCTCCAGGGCCGGCACGTTGTGGGCCTGCTGGTAGCGCTCGATCAGCTCCTGGAAGAGCTGCAGCTCGCCGGCCGCCAGGGTATCCGTGATCTTCTGGTGGAACTTGGCGATGCGCTTGTCGTTGATGATCTCGGTGCTCGGCAGCGTCATCTGCGTGATGGGCTGGCGCGTGGCCTGCTCGATGGCCCGCAGCATGCGCTGCTCCCGCGGCGCCACGAACAGGATCGCGTCGCCCTGGCGCCCGGCCCGGCCGGTGCGGCCGATGCGGTGCACGTAGGCTTCCGTGTCGTAAGGGATGTCGTAGTTCACCACGTGGCTCACCCGCTCCACGTCGAGACCCCGGGCCGCCACGTCCGTGGCCACCAGGATGTCCAGGCTCCCGTCCTTCAGGCGCTGCACCGTCTTCTCGCGCATCTTCTGCACCACGTCGCCGCTCAAGGCCGCGGCGGAGTAGCCCCGCGCCTCCAGCCGCTCGGCGAGCTCCACCGTGGCGGTCTTGGTGCGCACGAAGATCAGCATCGCGTCGAAGGTCTCGGATTCCAGGATGCGCGTCAGCGCGTCCAGCTTGTGGGTGCCGCTCACCAGCCAATAGCGCTGGCGGATGTTCTCCGCCGTGGTGGTGCGGTTCTCGATGCTCACCGTCTCGGGAGCATTCAGGTACTTCTGCGCGATGCGGCGGATGGCCGGCGGCATGGTGGCGGAGAAGAGCGCGATCTGATGCTCGGAAGGCGTCTGGTCCAGGATCCATTCCACGTCGTCGATGAAGCCCATGCGCAGCATCTCGTCCGCCTCGTCCAGCACCAGGCACTGCAGCGAGATGAGCTGCAGCGTGTTCTTACGGATGTGGTCCATCACCCGGCCCGGCGTCCCCACCACCACGTGGGGGCCGCGGCGCAGCTGCTGCAGCTGGCTGTAATAGTCCTGGCCTCCATAGATAGGGAGCACGTGGAAGCCCTTCATATGGGCCGCGTACTTCTGGAAAGCCTCCGCCACCTGGATCGCCAGCTCCCGGGTCGGGGTCAGCACCAGCACCTGGGGCGCCGTCACCTTCAAATCGAGCTTCGAGAGCAGGGGCAGGGCGAAAGCCGCCGTCTTGCCCGTGCCCGTCTGGGCCTGCCCCAGCACGTCCGTCCCGGCCAGGATGTGGGGGATGGTTTTAGCCTGGATAGGCGAGGGGGTCTCGTACCCGACGTCTTTCAGAGCTTTGAGGATCGCATCACTGAGACCGAGGTCAGAGAAT
>DASXYJ010000086.1:0-5444 GCA_036502565.1 Gammaproteobacteria bacterium | reverse complement strand
GAACCGTCGAGGCGATGGCCTGGCTGCGCTGGCGAGCCCAGCCTTCATCGTGGCGTTGTCGGCGCTGCTTGCCAACGACTTCCTGCTCAAGGGCCTGTTTCACGATTGGTTCACCGGCAAGCTCTCGGACTTCACCGGGCTCTTCGTGTTCGCCTCCCTGTGGCTGACCCTGCTGCCCGGCCGTCCGCGTGCAGTGCTGGCGGGTATCGCGCTCTTCTTCGCCTGGTGGAAGTCGCCGCTCTCCCAGGCCGCCATCGACCTCTGCCATGCCCAACTGCATCTGGGCCCGCATCGGGTGGTGGACTATTCAGACCTGATGGCCTTGGCGGTATTGCCGTTTGCCCAACTGAACCTGCGGCGTTGGCGCGGTCGCAAGCCGGGCCGCTTCGTCGTCTATCCAATCGGTATCGCCGCGGTCGTCGCCGTTACCGCCACTTCCATGGCGCCGACCTACACCAGCGGCGACGTGCATCTTGCGGAGCTGCAGCCCGGTTCAATCACGCGTTTGTTCGCCGATATCGACGCGATAACCGCCGAGCAGGGTTTCGTCCCGGCTTCCCAGTACGCCCCGTCTGACACGAGTCGGATATATAAGCGTCCCGCATCGGATTCCGAGGAAGCGGAGACGCTCTATGTCAATTACGATCCGGGCTCCGCGACTCTCTATTACGCCTATCCTGACGGTCCCCCCAAAAGTGAGATGGAGACGGGCCGCTATGAAACCGCCTTCCTGCAGGCCCTCTCGACAAAGCTGCCCGGCCTGACGGTCCAATCGCGAGAAGTCGGCCGCATCATGCATATGTCGGGTTTTTACCGCATTACCATGACCTTCCCGTCCCATGCGGGTCTCTTCAATACTTGCGGCAACAGCGGCAGCAACAATCCAGACCTGCAGACCAGCTATGCAGTGTTGGATGGGCTGGCTCGCGAGCGTGGGCTCACAGCCGGACCGCCAGATCCATCGGATAGGACTGATGGTCTAGCCTATTGCATCAAGGGCGATCGTGAGTATCGGGGGGGGCCGGGTGACCGGCGCGCTACCAGGATCCTTTAGTCTCGACGTAGATGAGCACATGCAATACGAAGTATTCGGTACCGGCACGACCGTGTATGTGGATGTTGGGTACTGCTGCGAGGATCGCGATCGGGACCAGGCCAGTGCATTCGTCAAAGAGTTGCATGAGAGACTTAATTCCCAAAATTGGCAGGATCCCACTGTCGAGCTCGACCCTCTATAAGGCCTACTTCACCGTGAAGTAGACGCTGGCCAGGCGGATCTCCTGGTTCTGGCCGTCCAGCTCTACCCGCGCGCTCACCTTGTGCCGACCGCGGGTGACGGGCCAGAGATACTGGTTGCCATCCGTCACCGCCGCCTGCTTCCCGTCCACCCACCAGGCTACCTTGGCGTAACGCGGACCCTTGCTGAGCGTCATCAGGAAGGCCTGGGACGCGGCGGGGATGCGCGGGTCGTAGGCCAGCAGCAGACCATCCGAGGGCGTCTCGAAATGCACCCGTGGCTCGTCGCCCACTGTGGGCTTGCCCTGGGCGATCTCGATGGCAGGCGAGCGGGGCGCAGTGTGGGGCATGAACCATTCGCTGCGTCTCAGGCACTGCCCCTTGGGCATCACGTCCTCATGCACGCAGATCTCGCGCTCCTCGAGCTTGGGGCTGAGGTAGAGCCGCGCCGGTTCGTCGCGGCGATCGAGCTCGGCGAACACCGCACGGGTCACCATGGCGGGCCCGAGCGAACCCGTGATGCCGTCCATGGGCGTGTAGTCGAGGTTGCCCATCCATACGCCGACCGTATAGCGGGAGTCGAATCCCACCGTCCAGGCATCGTGATAGTCACTGCTGGTGCCGGTCTTCACCGCGGTCTGCACCGGGAACTCCAGGAGGCCCGCCTGGCCGAACTCGAGACGGCGGGCGCCCGGGTCGGAGAGGATGTTGGCTATCAGCGAGCTGGCCTCGGGGCTGTAGATGCGGTCCGCGCGACGCGGCGCGCCGGTGTCCGCATAGGCGGTGAGCGGCAGGAATTCGCCCTGGCGCGCCAGGGCCGAGTACGCCTGCACCAATCCATAGAGGCTCACCTCGCCGTCGCCGAGGGCGAGAGCGTCGCCGTAGTAATCCGGATCCTGGTCGAGGGTGTCGATGCCGAGCCGCTGCAGGGTGGCGAGCAACAGCGGCGGCGTGACGAACTCCACGGTGCGCACCGCAGGGATGTTGAGGGAGTTGCCGAGGGCGTCCCGCAGGGTGATGTGCCCATAGTGTTCCCCGCTGTAGTTGCGGAAGGTGTGCAGGCCATGGCCCACCGCCTCCACGATGCGGGAGTCATCTATCAGGGTGGCGGGGCTCCAGCCTTTCTCCAGCGCCAGTCCATACAGGAAGGGCTTGAGGGTGGAACCGGGCTGGCGCGGCGTCAGTACCGCGTCGATGCGCGTGCCCGGCGCAACCGGCTTGCGGGCGCGGTCCACGCTGCCCACCACCCAGGCCACGATGCTGTCGTCGCGGTTGTCCACCACCAGGGCCGCGGCGTCATGGATACCGCCGTTGCTGAGCTGCTTCAGGCGCTGGTCCAGCAGCGCCTGCACCCGGCGCTGCACGTCGAGATCCAGGCTGGTCTGCACGTAGCTATCCCGCAGCGGCGGGTGGGACTTGCCGATGTAGTCGGAGAACTCCGGCGCGTCCGCGAGCTGCGGCGGATGCTCCAGGCGATAGGGCTCGGCGGGCAGCGCGACGAATTGCGCGTCCGTCATGAAGCCCGCGTCGCGCAGTTTCGCGCCCAGGTCCTGCACCGGCGTCTCCACCGCATGAGTGCCGTGCCAGAGGTCGTAGGCCGAGGGTGCACGCACCAGTACCGCGAGCGTGAGCATCTCCTTCCGGCTCAGGGTCTCGAGATCGCGATCGAAGTAGCCGCGCGCCGCCTGCACCACGCCGCGGCGGCCCGAGGCATAGGGCACCTCGTTCAGGTAGAACTCCAGGATGTCGGCCTTGCTGAAGCGCTGCTCCAGCTCCGCCGCCTCGAAGCCTTCCACCCAGCGCGACCAGTAGGTGCGCGGACGCGGGTGCAGGATTCGCACCACCTGCTCGCTGACAGTGCTGGCGCCGCGCACCACGCCCAGGCTGGTCAGGTTCTGCCACAGGGCGTGACTGCGGGCACGCCAGTCCGGGCCGCCGTGCACGTAGAAGCGCTGGTCCTCGGACATGAGGAAGGCTGCCTGCAGGAACTCCGGCACCGAGGAGAGCGGCACCGCGTCGTAGACGTTCCAACCCGCCACCAGCGGCCCACCCAGCGGACGGCCTTCCCGGTCCATGAGCCGCGGTATGCGGCCCTCGCCGGGCTGCATGTGCAGGCTCGCCGGGAAGGGTTGCAGGGACGCGGCGGTGCCTAGCCCAAGCGCCGCCACGCCCGCGCAAGCGAGTCCCGCCGCCGCCAGTGCATAGCGCCAGCGGCGTGACAGATGAGCGAGGCCTAGCCGCATGCTTGCCTCAGTGCTTGCTGGTCGCCGCCGGAGCCGGCGTGGGCACCGGATCCTGCACCACCAGCACCGCGGAGGAGTCGAGCCCGAAGATATCCGGGTCGTACATCTCCTCGGCCTTGGGCGCCTGCACCATGAAGCTGCCGCTGGCGATGGCTTGGGCGCTGTAGGACAGGTGGTAGTGACCTGCCGGCAGGTAGTCGGCGTAGAAGCGCGCCGAGTCGTGCCTGAGTTCCTGGTGGTAGAAGTCCCAGAGCTGCGCGCCGTAGTCCTCCCAGTCATCGAAGTTGAACCAGAAGGCGCCGCCCGCCGCCTGGAAATCGCCGGCCTTGGCGTCCTGTTCCGAGGTGGTAGCGAGGTTACGGTCCACGGGTTCCAGGCCGCCCGGCACCGGGTCGTATACCGCCACGAACTCGCGGGCTGCCGGCACCTGTACATACAGGTCCACGCGCACCAGTTCGCCGCGAGTCACCTGCATGGGCGACTTCAAGAGCAGCCACTTGCCGCTGCGCTGCACGCTGTACTCCCGGTGGATGGACATGCCGTCGTTCACCGAATCGGGCAGCACCGTCGGCGCGTAAGTCAGCCCGACCTTGTAATAGAGGCGGCCCGTGCCCGTCGGTGCGATGGCCACCGGCAGCGGCTTGGCCCCGGCGAGGCTGTCCGGCAGGGGCTTGGTGAGCTGCACCGCCGGGGCCTGCACCGAGTGGAAGTCCGCCGTGCCTACCGCGTCCGGGCCCAGGCTCACCGCCACGTGCATGGCAGGTACGGTCTTCTCGTAGGCTTCGGAATAGTCCGCGAGCGCCTGCATGCAGAACAGGTTCTCCTGGGTGTTCTCCCAGTGGTCGCGGCCGCCGCGGGTGGCGGTGATACTGCGCACCAGCTTGAAGGGAATCTCCCCGACGATGGCAGCATCGGCGGCGGAACCCCGTGCGTAACGCGACAGCGACGTGAGCACGGTGCACTCGCTGCGCATGGGGGTGGAGAGGATGCGGTTGTAGCCGTCATCCAGCGTCTCGCTGAACTGGAACTTGCCGCCGGTCTCGTTGGAGTGGTTGAGGATCATCTTGAGATCCTCGGCCGCGAGGTCCTTCGCGTCCAGGTCCAGGGCCGCCTGCATAAACCAGGACTTGCCGAAGAGATCCATGTCCTTGAGGGCCGGTTCGAAGCGGCGCAAGTCGTCGAGCGTGGCTTCCTTGTCTTCGGCGAAGACGGCGAGGATCACCGCCCGCACCGAGGAACGCATGCCCTGGGTGTACCAGTCCGGCACGCTCTCGCCCTTGAGGAAGCCTTCCAGGTAGGCATGCAGGCGCTGTTCCACGGCGGCCGGCGGCGTATAGCCCTGGGCCCGCAGCCAATTGAAGGCCAGCGCGGTATAGGCACTCAGGTAGGGGTCCACGTAGCGGTCATCCGCGATCCAGTAGGCCATGCCGCCGTTGACGGCCTGGAACTGGGCTGCGTCGGCTAGCGCTTCCGCAGGGATGCCTTCGCTATCGGGCCAGCTCACGTCCTTGCCGAGGTAGGCGTGCAGGCGCTTGAAGTTCGCCGCCATCACCGCCTTGGTGAGGCGCTGCTCCCAGCACCAGTACGGGTAGTACTGCATGTAGCTGAAAGCGCCCTTGAGGTTGCCGATCACCGTGGGCGTGAGGTTCACACCCAAGCTCACGCTGCCGGGCATCGCACCCGCCGGGTACTGGATGGGCTCGCTCACGGGTCCCGTGGTGGTACCGTACTGGGCCAGGTCCACCAGCGTCACCGCGCGCTGCACCGGCACGGACTGCTTCAGGCCGTCTGAATCCGCGGCGTCGCCCGCGGTGGCGGTGAAGTCGATGGAGCCCGGCGTGGTGGACTGCACCGGCAGCCACACCGAGACGCGCTTGTAGGGGTCCACGTGCACGGTCTCGTCGTGCAGCGGCGTGCCCTGCACCGAACCCTTGGCAGTGACATGCACCTTGATGTCGCGCGGCT
>DASXYJ010000085.1:0-3344 GCA_036502565.1 Gammaproteobacteria bacterium | reverse complement strand
CGATGGCGGCACGCAATTCCTGCACCAGGGGATGATGCAGCGCGTTGACCGGCGGACGCTCGAGCCTGAGCTCGAGGATGTCATCATGCTTGATCTGGGTCAGCATCTGCATCTCCTCCGCCTTCGGCTCCAGTTCGAACTGAAAAATCCGTCCCGGGATTTTTCAGGCTCGGCGAGTCCGGCACATGTCCGGACTCGCCTCCGTCGACTCAAGCACATCCGTGCTTGAGTCGCGTGCGGTGCATCCCTGCACCGCATCAGTCTCCTAAATCTTCGTCATCTTCTCGTATATCGACCAGCTCAGCCAGCACGGTGGTCGCGTAGGCTCCCGCCGGCAGGAAGAACTCCAACACCAAGCCTTCCTCCGCCTCGTGCCAGGTGAAGTCCCGCACCGGCAAACGCAGGCTGCGCCGCGCCATCTCGACGCCGACTTTCACCAGGCCTTTGGCCAGCGCGGGATGGCGCTCCACCACTTCCATCTCCAGGGCGAGGGCCGCGCCTGAAGTCAGGGGTTCAC
Organism: Gammaproteobacteria bacterium; assembly: GCA_036502565.1. Taxonomy (GTDB): domain Bacteria; phylum Pseudomonadota; class Gammaproteobacteria; order Natronospirales; family REEB76; genus DASUBN01. The sequence goes on along the minus strand of DASXYJ010000085.1, from coordinate 2,827 downwards.
CACGACCCCAGAGGGGACCTGTGGGATGCACATCGCCCTGCTCCAGGCGGCGCGGCAGTTCCGCGTCGCCCTCAACGGCCTTGAACACGCTGTGGCTGCCGTCCAGCATCAGCACTTCACCGCCGAGCAGCTTGTCCCAGTTACCCGCCCTCACCCGCTCCGACAGTACGTCGTTGAAGATGAGACTGCGGGCCGTGGACAGGAGCAGGCTGAACAGGCGCCGGTCATGGATGCGCAGGTGGCCGGAGAGAGCCGCTTCGGCCTTCTCGATGTTCGCGGCGCCGCGCCCGAAACGCTGCACACCGAAATAATTCGGCACGCCCCTGGACTGGATGGCCTGGAGCCGGGGCAGCAGCGCATCCACCGGCCCGCTCAGCTCCCGCAGCACCAGGCGGAAGCGGTTGCCTTCCAGGGCTCCGGTCTTGAGCTTGCGGCGGTGTCGCGCGGACTTCAGCACCTTGATGCCGCTGCCCGCGAGCCCGGACCATTCCGGCTCCGGCTTGCGATCCAGGTTCAGGGTGAAGTGCTGCACCGTGACCGCATGACGATCCTTGAGGCCGGCGTAACCCACCTCGCGCCCCGGGATGCCGGCGTGGCGCGCCAGCTGATCCGCCACCCAATGGGTGTTGGCCTCGCGCTTCTCCACCGTGAGCATCACGTGGGGCCCTTCCCCATCCGCTTCGAAGCCCAGCACCTCTTCCACCCGGAAGTCCTCGGGCACGGAGCGGATGCGGGCAGCGAGCTCTGCGGGACCGCAGGCCCGGGCCCAGGCGGGAAGCGTATCCATCTATATATCTTCGAGGAGTGCGACAGCGTGGGCAGCGATGCCTTCACCGCGGCCGATGTGGCCGAGCCCTTCATTGGTGGTGGCCTTCACGTTGGCCCGCTCCAATGGGATATCGAGGCACTTGGTGATGACCACGCGCATGGCCATCACATGAGGCGCGAGCTTCGGCGCCTCGGCGATGACGGTGATGTCCACCTGGAAAGGCTTGAGCTTGCGCCCCGCCACCAGCTGCACCGTCTCCCGCAGGAGGGTGTGGCTTTCGGCCCCCTTCCAGCGTTCGTCCGTGTCCGGGAAGTGCCGGCCGATGTCGCCCAGGGCCGCGGCGCCCAGCAGCGCATCGCAGAGCGCATGCAGCGCCACGTCGCCGTCGGAATGGGCTTTCACGCCCTTGTCGTGGGGGATGCGCACACCGCCCAGCATCACGTGATCGCCGGCCGTGAAGGCATGGACGTCGTAACCGTGGCCTATCCTCATGCACGCTCTCCGGCGCGGTGCGCGAGGATGGCCTCGGCCAGCGCGATGTCATCGGGTCGGGTGATCTTGATGTTGTCAGTGCGCCCTTCCACCACCATCACCGGCTTGCGCATGCGTTCCAGGGCGCCGGCTTCGTCGCTGGGCGTCTCGCCTGCCGCCAGCGCCGCCTGCAGCGCTTCCTTGAGCAATCCGTAGCGGAACATCTGCGGCGTGAACGCACGCCAGAGGTCGGTCCGATCGGAGGTGGCGGTCACCAACCTGTCCTCGTCCACCCGTTTCAGGGTGTCGGCTACCGGCGTGGCCAGGATGCCGCCCACCGGGTCATCGCCCACGGACTTCAGGAGCTTGGCGATGTCGCGGGGATGCAGGCAGGGCCGCGCCGCATCATGCACCAATACCCAGTCCTGGTCCTGCAGCTCCTCGCCGAGGGTGAGGAGCGCGTTCAGCACCGTGTGGGCGCGGGTCTCGCCACCCGCCGCGATGCGCACGGGCTTCTGCCATGTGCCGGGGAAATAGCGCTTCCAGTAGGGATCGTCCGCCGCTACCGCCACGGTGACACCGGCGATGGCAGTTTCGGCCAGGAGCACTTCGACCACGCGCTCGATCAGCGTGCGTCCCGCGAGCGAGAGGTACTGCTTGGGGATGGAACTGCCCATGCGCACGCCGCTGCCGGCGGCGGGGATGACCGCCCAATAGCGCGCGTTCATGCCAGCCTCAATGGGTGGTGGCAGACGCGGGCGCCTGCACGATCTGATAGAAGGTCTCGCCCTTCTTCACCATGCCGAGCTCCACGCGGGCGCGCTCCTCGATGGCAGCCTGGCCGCCCTTCAGGTCGCTCACTTCCGCCGCGAGGGCGGTGTTGCGCTTGGCGAGGCCGGCGTTCTCGGCGTCCTGGGCTTCCACCTGGGACTTGAGCCGCATGGCCGAAGGCACGTTGCCGATGCCGAACCAGAGCTGGAACTGCAACAGCGCCAGCAGCAGCACCAGCAGGAGCGGCACCAGCCGCTTCCAGCTGAAGCGGCTGATGGCCTGCATTACTTGCCGATCCCGGCCGGGAAGGCCTTGTTGCCGTGATAGCGCGCCTTGCCGCCCAGCGTCTCCTGGATACGCAAGAGCTGGTTGTACTTGGCGAGGCGGTCGGAACGCGACAGCGACCCGGTCTTGATCTGGGTGGCCTTGCTGCCCACCGCGATGTCGGCGATGGTGGAGTCCTCGGTCTCACCGGAACGGTGCGACACCACCGCGGTGTAGCCCGCCTTCACCGCCATGTCGATGGCGTCCATGGTCTCGGTGAGGGTGCCGATCTGGTTCACCTTGATGAGGATGGAGTTGGCGATGCCGCGGTCGATGCCCTCCTCCAGTATCTTGGTGTTGGTGACGAACAGGTCGTCGCCCACCAGCTGCACCTGCTTGCCGAGCTTCTGGGTGAGGGTCTTCCAGCCGTCCCAGTCGCCCTCGGACATGCCGTCCTCGATGGTGACGATGGGGAACTTCTTGACGAGGTGCGCCAGGTAATCGGCGAACTCGTTGGAAGTGTACTGGCGGCGCTCCGACTCCAGGTGGTAG
>DASXYJ010000084.1:0-5316 GCA_036502565.1 Gammaproteobacteria bacterium | reverse complement strand
CTGAACCCTGGAGATCGATATGCGTGGTGCCTGGACCCGGCGCAAGTCAATCGAGCAGCTCCAGCAGGAAGCAGGGGCGAGCAAGCAATTCCGGCGTGTGCTCGGCCTCTGGCAGCTCACCGCCATCGGTCTCGGCGGCATCATCGGCGTGGGCATCTTCGTACTCACGGGTGTCGTGGCAGCGACGCAAGCCGGACCGGCGGTGCTCATCGCCTTCATCCTCGCCGGCATCGCCAGCGGCGCCGCGGCGCTCTGCTACGCGGAGTTCGCCGGCATGATCCCCGTCGCCGGCAGTGCCTATACCTATGGATATGCCGTGCTCGGCGAATTCGCCGCCTGGCTCCTGGGTTGGGACCTGCTGCTCTGCTACGCGCTCATCGTGGCCGTGGTCGCAGCAGGCTGGTCCGGCTATGTGCAGGCACTGTTGGGTGTGGCGGGCATCAGTCTCCCGCTCTGGGCCCAGGGCGCCGCCGGCAGCGGACCGGGCCACGTGTTCGACATCACGGCCGCCGCCGTGGCCCTGGCGATAGCCGTGTTGCTCACGATGCGCACCGAATGGGGCGCACGCTTCAACACCGCCATCGTGGCGGTGAAGATCGCGGGCGTGCTGCTGGTGATCCTGGCGGGCGTGGCCTACGTGAACCCCGGCAACTGGCATCCCTTCATGCCCTTCGGTTTCCATGGAGTACTGGCGGGAGCGGCCGTGGTCTTCTTCGCGGTGTTCGGCTATGACACCTTGACCACGGCGGCGGAGGAAGCCAAGGACCCGCAGCGAGACCTGCCGTGGGCGGTGGTGCTCTCCCTCGGCATCGCCATGGTCCTGTACCTCGGCATGTCCCTGGTGCTTACGGGCATCGTGCCCTCATCGACACTGAACAACGCGGCGCCCGTGGCCAACGCCTTCACCGCCATCGGCCTGCATTGGGTGATGGTGGTGGTGTCGGCAGCGGTGGTGACGGGCATCACCAGCGTGCTGTTCGCCAACATGCTGGCCGGCGCGCGCATCGGCTTCGCGCTGTCGCGCGACGGACTGCTGCCGGCGTGGTTCAGCGCCGTGCATCCGCGCTACCACACGCCGCACCGGGCTACGCTGATACTGGGAGTGGCGACCGCGGCGGCGGCGGGACTGTTCCCGCTGACGGTGGTGGCCGAGGTGGTGAACTTCGGCATGCTGGCGGCTTTCGCCGTCATCTGCGTGGCGGTGATCATCCTGCGCCGCGCGCGGCCCGAAGTGGCGCGCAGCTTCCGCGTGCCCTTCGTGCCGGTATTGCCGCTGGTAGGCGCGGCTTTCTCGCTGTGGCTTATCTGGGGTTTGCCGGTGGGGGTGTGGCTGGGCTTCGCCGCCTGGATGGCGGGAGGCGCGCTGGTGTATCTCGGCTACGGCATGGGCCATAGCCGCCTGCGGTAGAATCCGTGGCTCACGGCACGCAAGGGCACAGGGAAATGTCGCACACGCGAATCAAATCGACTCTCATGCTGGGGTCTCTCGCCATCCTCGCCGCCTGCGGTGGAGGCAGCAACAGTCCCACGGTCACCACCTATCCCGTGGACCTCGCCATCAGCGATTTCTACCAGATGTCCCACCGCTTCACATTGCATGCCAGCAGTGGCAGCGACAATTACGGCCTGGACATCGCCATCACACCCGGCGGCCAAGCCAGCTTCCAGGGCGTGCAGGGCATGACCGACAAGAACACCAGCAGCGAGAGCAAGAACGGCACGGTGCTCGGCACCAACACCAGCACCGACTATTTCCTCACTACGCCCTACACTCAGCTGGGCACCACCTTCAGTTCCGGCCTGGTGATCCTAGACAGCGACCAGCAGGCTTTGCCGGAGTTCGCTGAAGTCGGCGCCAGCGGCAAGCTCGACAGCCAGAAGTATTACTCCGATAGCAGCCTGGGTTCGCAGATCGGCACCGGCAACCGCAGCTGGACCCTGGCGTCGCTCACTTCAGATACCGCGCAGTTCTGCATCCACGATACCGATGATCTGGGCGGCAGCCCAGAGACCGAGGTCGACTGCTACGACCTCGACGCCAAGGGCAACGTGACAGCGATCCAGATCACCATCGTGAACGGCGGACAGACGCTCACCTTCAAGTGAGGGCAGGCGAGTGGCGGGCGTGCCGGGTCGGAGCAGACCTCAGGCGTTGACGGCCTTCACCTTGTCGCGGCCCGCCTGCTTGGCCTGGTAGAGGGCCTCGTCGGCCCGGGTCAGCGTGGCACGCATGTCCTCGCCCGGGCGGTAGGCGGCGAGACCGCAGGAGACCGTGAGCTTCACCGTCTGCTTCTCGAGCGGGAACGGCTCGGCTGATACCTTGCGACGGATGCGGTCCACGCAGACGTGGGCGCCGTCCAGGTCCGTCTCCGGCATCACCAGCAGGAACTCCTCGCCGCCGTAGCGGCCGAAGTTCTCCTCGCCGCTGCCGTCGTTGATCTCGCCGTCGCGCCCGACCCGGTCCAGGGTGCGGATCTCACCCAACACCCGCATGGCGAACTGCCGTAGCACCTCGTCGCCGCCCAGATGTCCGTGGCGGTCGTTGACCTGTTTGAAATGATCGAGGTCCATGAGGCACAGGCTGAAGCCGCGTCCGGTGCGCTGGGCGCGCAGCTGCTCCTGTTCCAGTATCTGCATGATGTGGCGGCGGTTGTAGGTGCCGGTGAGGTCGTCGTGGACGGCGAGGCGGCGGTTCTTGGCCAAGAGCTGGCCGAGTTCGGTGTTGCGCCTGGATACGGTCTCGCGCAGCTTGCCTACGTAGCTGCCGAAGAAGGCCAGCCACAGCAGCGACACCGCGAGCACCACGAACTGCAGCGCCTCCAGCGGCAGCGGCACCGTGGGCGACTGGCTGTAGACGTCCCGCAGCACCACGAAGCCGTAGCCCACCAGCACCAGGGCGGTGAGCCCCAGGTACTCGCCGCGGCGCAGGCGGAACACGCCGAACAGGAACACTACCGCGTAGAGCAAGAGCAGGATGCCGCGCACCTTGGGCGCCAGCGCCATCAGCAGCATCACCCAGGCGGTGGCCACGATCATCTGCGGCAGCGTGAGGCTGGGGTCGGGCCAGTACCGGTTCAGGCCGGAGCGGAACAGGCTGTAGAAGACCAGGTTGCAGACGCCGCAGAGGGCCGCCGCGATCCAGAAGCCGCGCGCGGACACGTCCACCAGCCCGAGCTGGTAGCAGTAGAAAGTGAGGCCGACCCAGATGACATAGGAGAGCGCCGCCATGAGGAAGCGCTTGATCCTGAGCCTCTGTTTGGCGTCCTCGGGGAAGAAGGCAAGACCCACGCTGACGTCCGCATCTCGAGGATTCGGACCTTGAGGTTGCCACAGCGGGGTCTGCGCCCTCGCCGGTCTGTCGCGCCTTTACTACCGTCCGGCGGCTATTTGACAGAATCCGGTCAGCCCGGGGGACAGGCCCTCTGGCCGCGCCGCCGGCCCAGCAGCAGGGGCACGCCGCAGGCGCCACCCAGGATGGGGATGAGGCCACCGACCGCCTGGGGGTCATGCAGGCCCACCATGAAGCCGGCGATGAGGAAGGATGCCGCCAGGAACAGGGAGGCAGGAGTGGGGCGCAGCGGACCGCCGTCGAGGCGGGAGACGGTCATGTCCGTGGCCACCACGGTCAGGGCCAGCAGCACCGGCGCGGCCAGCGCCCAGGCAGCGTCCGCCCCCAGGCGCGCCACGAAAGCGGAGAGCAGGACGCCTGCGCCCAACATCAGGCCGGAGAGGATCTCGATGCGTTGCCGGCGTGTCATAGCCATCTCCTCAGTCTCGCCTTAACCCAGGATGCGTTCGCGCTTGTAGAGCCACACCGCGAGTGCGGTGAGCGCGCCACCGGCGATGAGCGTGCTGCCCACCGAGAGTGCCACGAACAGGGGTTGCAGCGGCTCACCCTTGATGAGTTCGGTGATGAGCACGTCCTGGCTCATGGAGGGCAGCAGCATCATCCACCAGGCCGGTTGCACGGGGAACATCACCATGCCCAGCACCGGGATCATGGGCACCAGCATGATGAAGGACAGCCAGGTCTGGGCCTCCTTGTAGCTCTTGGTGAAGGACGCCACCACTGACAGCAGCCCGGCGATGAACAGGCTGAAGGGCAGGCACACCAGGAAGGTCACCAGGGACGTCGCCGGCGTGATGTTCACGGAGATGCCCACCTTGGCAGCGGGAATGAGGTGCTGGCAGTAGAGCAGTGCCACGATGTCGATGCCGAGGGACACCGCCGAGAACAAGGTCACCGCAGAGAGTTTGCCCAGCACCAGCGTGCTGCGGGACACCGCGGTGGTGAGCAAGGGTTCCAGCGAACCGCGCTCACGCTCGCCGGCAGTGGAGTCGATGGCGAGATAGAAGGCGCCGAGGATGGCCGCGAACAGCAGGAAGTACGGCATCATCCCCAAGAGCAGTACCGCGCGCGACTGAGGTGTGGAGACGTCCGCGTCCTCGATCACCACCGGCGTCAGGGCGCGCGGGTCCACGCCGCGGGCGATGAGGCGCAGCACACCGATCGAGCGCGAGTAGTGCTCCACCGCGTCACGCACCCGGTCGATGTTCTTGCCGGCGGATTCCTTGGACTTGTCCATGATCAGGCGCACGTCGGCGGGGCGGCCGGCGGCGAAGGCCGCGGCATAGCCGTCCGGCACCACCAGCACCACGTCCAGCTTGCCGGTCTTTACCGCCTCGCGGGGATCATCCGGGGCCTTCTCGATGCTGAGGTTGTTCTGGCGCAGGTAATCCATCAAGCCGGGAGCGTTGTCGGCTCCCTGCACCGCCACCGAGTAGCGCTGATCCAGGTCTGCCACCTGGCGGTTGATGACCGTGCTCATCATCACGGTGTAGAAGAGGGGGCCGAACAGCGGCCCGAACACCAGCACCGTCAGGAGCGTGCGGCGGTCCCGCAGGTTGTCGATGGCTTCCTTATAGAAGACCGCAAAATATTTACGAAGGTTCATGCTGCCACCTCCGTGCCGCAGAGCTTGACGAAGGCTTCTTCCAGGTCTGATTCACCGGTCTGCTTGCGAAGCTCATCGGGTGTGCCCCGGGCCACGATGCGGCCATGCGCGATGATCACGATCTCGTCGCAGAGCGCCGCGACTTCCTGCATCACGTGACTGGAGAACAGCACGCAGTGTCCCGCCTCCCTGAGCTTGCGGATCAGGGCGCGTAGCGCGCGGGTGGCCATCACGTCCAGGCCGTTGGTGGGTTCGTCCAGCACCAGGTTGCGGGGGCCGTGCACCATGGCACGGGCCAGGGCCACCTTGATCTTCTGGCCCTGGGAGAAGCCCTTGGCGGGCCGGTCCGCGAACTCGCCTA
>DASXYJ010000083.1:0-9370 GCA_036502565.1 Gammaproteobacteria bacterium | reverse complement strand
ATGGAGCTGCCGAGCAGGCCGAGGGAGGCGATCTCCGGGACCAGCTCCTTGGGGAAGCGGCCCTTCTCGAAGCACTCACCGATGATGGGCAGCACCTTCTCGTCCACGAAGCGGGCGGTGGTGTCCTGCACCAACTGCTCTTCTTCAGAGAGCAAGCCGCGCACATCGTACAGATCCATCGGATTCAGAGCTTTCACGAAAATCTCCGGCGAGCGGCGCGCGCTCGTAACTCGTTGCTATTACAGGGTTTCCCGCTGTGCTTGAGGTCCCGCAGGGGGCGCATATGATACCGTAACCGCCCGTGCCACGCTGTCCGGGCGCACGTAACCCCAGGAAAACCATGAGAATCCCCGAGATATTGCTCATCGAATCGCAGCACAAGCCGGGCAGCCTGGCCCGCGTGCTGGCGGTCATCGGCGAGGCGAATCTCGTGGTGGAGCACCTGCACGCGGTGCGCCGGCACCAGGACAAGACCGTCTGGGAAGTGACCATCGAGATGGACGAGGATGCGGATCGCAGCCTCTACGACAAGATCAACGCCCTCGACAACGCCAAGATCATCGGCAAGTCCGACCGGGTGTTCGACCGCCACAAGGGCGGCAAGATCGAGATGGTCTCCAAGGTGCCGCTGGACGCCATCCAGCAGCTGCGCGACCTCTACACCCCCGGCGTGGCGCGCGTCAGCCTCGCCATCCAGGCGGATCCCGCCAAGGCCTACGAGTACACCAACCTCGGCAACACCGTGGGCATCGTCACCAACGGCACGGCGGTGCTGGGCTTAGGGCATATCGGCGGTCTCGCGGGGCTGCCGGTCATGGAAGGCAAATCCATGATCTACGCCAAGTTCGTGGGGCTCTCGGGCATCCCCATCCTGCTCACCGACACTTCCCCCAGGAAGATCATCGACACCGTGCTCGCCATCGAATCCTCCTTCGGCGCCATCCACCTGGAAGACATCGCCGCGCCCGAGTGCTTCGAGGTGGAAGAGGCCTTGGTGAAGCAGCTCAAGAAGCCGGTGCTGCACGACGACCAGCACGGTACCGCAGTGGTGACGCTGGCGGCGCTCATCTCCGCGACGCGCCGAGTGGGTCGCGACCTCAAGGCCTGCACCGTGGGGCAGATCGGCCTGGGTGCCGCAGGCATCGGCATCGTGCGCCTGCTACACCACTACGGGGTGAAGACGGTGCTGGGCGCGGACCGCCGCGAGGAAGCCCTCTCCCGCGTCGAGAAGATGGGTGGCAAACGCGCCAGCCTCGAACAGGTCATGCAGCAATCGGACATCGTCATCGCCACCACCGGCGTGAAGGGCCTGATCCTCCCGGAGATGGTACGCAAGGGCCAGATCATCTTCGCCCTCTCCAACCCCGAGCCCGAGATCAGCGCGCGCAAGGCTCTCCTCGCCGGCGCCGCCTACGCCACTGACGGGCGCAGCGTGAACAATGCACTGGGTTATCCCGCCCTGTTCCGCGGCGCCCTGGATGCCCGCGCCAAGCGTTTCACCGACGCCATGTTCTTCGCCGCGGCCCACACCCTCGCGGAACTGGCGCCAGAGGAAGAACTGCTGCCGGATCCCTTGGACAAGACCGTGCACACCGCGGTCGCCGATGCGGTCAAAGATGCGGCCATCAACAGCGGGGCCTGCCAGTAAACGAGTTTCGAGCCGCTATAACAAAAGACACGGGGGAGAGTCTCATGCTGCGTCGATCCGCCTTCTTATCCATCTTCGCGCTTGCCTGTCTCATGGCTTCCGCGGCCTATGCCGAAGGCTGCCCGGAGGGCGATGCCGTCCCGCTGTCCAAGGCCGAGAAGGCCTATTACGGGAAGTTCACGCAGCTGCGTGCCGCCCTGCCGAAACCCGAGGCCGGCTGGCAGTACGACAAGGACACCCAGGAGAAGATGGCGCCGGATTACAAGGACTACCTGCCCGCCTATACCTGCTTCATGAACGGCTATTACCTGGACGTCACCGCCGAGTACACGCGTCCCATGAGCGCTGCGGACGCGGCCAAGGAACAGCAGGTCATGCAAAGCAAGCCGGATCCGGCCAAGCAGAAGAAGCTTGATGAGATCATGGCCCAGGAGCAGGCGCTGATGCCGCAGCTCATGGCGGCGGCGCAGAAGGGCGACACCAAGGCGATGGATGCCCTGAACAAGCAGAGCGATGCCCTCAACAAGCAGATGACCCAGGCCCAGATCGATGCCAGCAGCGGTAGTCAGGACGCCATGGCAGCCATCGAGGCAGACCGCCACGCTACCGTGAGCATCGGCCTCAACAACCCGGACAGCCTGGATTGCTACGGCGGCCCGAAACCGGTGCAGGTATCGGGCGGGACCGCCTATAGCTGCGAGCACCCCATCACCTACTCCTCGCCGGGCAATCCCCTCGACAAGCCTGAAGGCCGCATCGTGCTCATCTTCGGCAAATCCACCCTGGACAGGGATGACGACTGGGAACGCCAGGACATCAACGGCAAGCGCACCCAGGACACGGCGGTGATCATCCGTCCGCAGCTGGATCAGCCCGTGAGCCTGGGGGTCCACAACCTGACGGTGGTGGTGACTGCGGATAACCTGGCCCGGGCGCAGTCGCTGTTCAAACAGTTAAACCTGGCCGCCCTGCAAAAGATGTCAAAGCAATAAGAAGCGCAGAGACGACGAAGCTCCGCGGTGTCGCCACCGCGGAGCTTTTCATCTTCAGATATCAGTACGCGAACCCTAAGCGCTTGTAGGCGTCCGCGAGCAACCAGATCGGTCCTATCAGGAGGAACTGCAGGTCCTTGAAGAAGGACGGCTTGCGGCCTTCGATCTTGTGCCCGATGAACTGGCCGATCCAGGCCCCGGCGAAGATCACGATGGAAGTCCACAACAGCGGCCAGGGCAGGCGTGCGAGCAGTTCCAAGACCAGACACATGGCTGCGCTCACCAGCAGCATGCCGGCGGCGAGCCGCACCGACAGCAGCATGTAGTAGATGAGCGAAACCAAGATCAGCAGCGTGGCCCAGTTGAGATAGGGGCTGATGGAGAAGAAGAAGGCGGGACGCGGTACGGTCCATAGCATGCCGAGCGCGCTCAACATGATGAGGGGTACGCAGACCCAGTGGATCTTCTTGTTGGTGGGGTTCTGATGGCTGAAGCTGTATTCACCTAGCCATTCTTGGACGGTTCGCATGCCTGGCCTCCGTCGGAGCTAGAATGGATGCAGGGGGAAAGTATGGGCCTCGCACGCTTCATTGCCAACCTGAAGTTCCTCTCCGAGGGACGCAGGCTCGAGTTGTACCCGGCCTTCGCCATGATGCGGGTGAAGGTGCTGGAGATCGAGGATGGCTGGCGTCACGTGCGCATCCGCCTGCCTCTGAACAGCGTGTCGCGTAATCCCGGCGGTGTGATGTTCGGCGGCTTCCAGGCTTGCCTCGCGGATCCCATCGCGGCACTGGCCTGCTCGCGGGTGTTCCCCGGCTACTCGGTGTGGACCCGCGCCATGAGCGTGGACTTCCAGAAAGGCGGCAGCACCGACCTGGAACTGCGCTTCCAGATGGACCCGGCCCAAGAGGCGGCCATCGCCGCGGAGCTGAAGGACAAGGGCCGCGCCACCCCCACCTTCGAATATGGCTACTACCTTAGCGATGGCAGCCTCTGCACCCTCATAAAGAACACCGTCGCCATACGCCCCAAGGGCTACAAGAAGGCCACCACACCCCCCGCCAATGACGGGCTATGACCGGGGTTTTGCGCTAGGCTTAATACCCCCAGGGGTCCCCTACCTTAGAAGCGAGTCTTCCATGAAGGCACTCAAACCGGCATTGGTGCGCGAACTCATCGGCTATGCCGGGAACGGCGAGCTCGACCAGGTGGTGGGCATCCTGGTGCGCCTCGACAAGGACCAGCTCGCGGAGTTGAAAGCCGTGCTGTGGCTGGGAAAGGACGGCCACACGCCCAAGCACTGGGACGCGCTGGTGATCCAGGCCCGCGCCAAGCTCGACAAGGACACGGTGCAATTCCTCGCTGAAGAGAAGAACCTGGGAGCAGACCTGCACAAGGGCATGGATCTGCTGGAGAGTTCCGGCCGCATCTGAACTGCGCCGACATCAAGTGGTCCGGACCTCCCTGTCCGGACGCTTCGTAAACGCCGCTCCCTCGGCGTCCCCCATGTGTCCCTAGAAAGTCCAGTGCAGGTCGAGCCGCAGTCCGCCGCCGGCCTGCGGTGTCAGGCGCAGGTGCGAAGCCATCGCTTGCGCGTCCTGGTCGCCGCCGAGCTTGTCCGCGATGAACACGGCGACGACCAAGCCGTTGAGGGCGTAGAAGTTCTCCCGCAGCACCTGGATGTGTGAGTAGTCCTGGCCGTAATGGGTCATGTTGTAGGTGCCGATCGCCGCGAACCCGACCCCGCCGGTCCAGACCCGGGCCGGCTTCGGACCGAGCTCGGCGCCCGCCAGCGGTGAGACCAGCACTTCGATGAAGCCGTAGCCCTTAGGGTCGTAGGCCGCGAGTCCTGCGTTGAGGCCGAGCGCACCCTCCATCGCTGCGAATGCCGTGAGCGTGCCCAAGGGGCTGGTCTGCGGCGGCGCGGCCGTGGCGTCGTCGGCCCAGGCGGGCGGGCAGGCCAGGGGCAGCAGGATCAGCAGCGCCGGGACACGCATGACGGCGCTCCTCAGAAGACCCAGCGGTAGCCGAGCTGGGCGCCGCGTTCCACGGGCAAGGGTCTGAGATAGAAGCCTGAGCTGGGCGCGCTGGCGCCGCCGCCCGTGTCGCGGTCATGCAGATAGGAGACGATGAACATCGGCGCGAGCGCCACGAAGTCGGTGAAGAAGATCCTTCCCTGGGGCACGCCGTGCTGGACGGCGTAATCGTTGTAGGCGCCCACCGCCGCTAGGTCCAGGGCGGCGGTGAACATCACCGGCTTCGGACCCATGTCGGCATGGACCAGCACCACGAGACTGCCGAAGTAGAAGACGTCCGCGGAGGCAGGTGCGGCGCTGCCGATGTAGGAGAGCAGCGCATCACCGACCAGGTCATCGGGGATACTGTCCGGTTGTGGCGGCTTGGCGCCGGTGAGGGGTGGCGGTTGCGGCGGCGTGGCGTCGCCCGCAGCAGCGGCGGAAGCCAGGGCCAGCAGCAGGAAGCAGATGGCGGTGCGTCTCATGGCGAGATCCCCCGCACCGCGTCAGCGGTACAGCCGGCCGTCGCCGGCGGCCATGGCACCGTGACCGGTGAGGACGTTGTCGGGTATGGCCATCCCGGTCTGCACGGGGACGCAGTCGGCCTTGAAGCTCTTCAGGACACGGGCTTCGGCGGTGGCGGCACGGCCCACCAGCGTGAGGGCCAGCAGGACAGTGAGGCTGACGAGGGCGAAGGTCTTGCGATTCATGGCATCTCTCCTTCCGTTGTGGGCGGAAGGCAGGATGCGACAGGGTGTCGTTTACCGCAACGACGATGTGCAAAGAGGCGTGATAGGACGCCTTAAGTATCGTAAATCAATACCTTTTGACTATTTCCGGGTCGCGGGCCGGCTCTGGCTGCGCTGCTCCCGGGCGCTGCGCAGCGGGTCGCGGGGCCGTTCCAGCCGCGTGAAATGCGAGAACACCCAGGGCCGTGCAGCGAATAGCGCGGCGCAGCTGAAGCGTTCGTCCAAGGGCAGCTTGCTGTCGGCGGCCACCAGCTCGTTGAATTCCCGGGCCAGGCGCTCCATGCCCTGCTGCACCCGTTCCAGGGAGGCCCAGGACAGCAGCCCGCCGGTGAACTTCATCTCTTCCCGGGCGCCGGCGAAGCGGCTGCCCAGGAAATCCTTCAGCACCTCACGCTCGAAGAACTGCTGCATGGGGCCGTCCTTGCGCCAGGAGAAGTTGCGGGCGGTGAGCAGCTTGATGCGGTTACCGGGCAGGAGGTCGATGAGCCCCAGCCGGTCCAGCCGCGACAGCAGCTGGATGGTCTCGTGCTCCGTGAGCTGGTAGCTCTTCACGATGTCGGGGAACTGCCAGTGGCTCAGCACCAGGAAGGTCATGAGCAGGAGCTTCGGGTCTTGCAGCAGCGCCTCCTCCTGCTCCGGTGTGAGGCTGGTGAAGGGCGGCTTCTGCTCGGCGGCGAGTTCCACCAGGTCCGAGATCTCCAGGCCCGCGATGCCGCAGATCTGCTCCAGCCGCTCCAGGGTGAAGCCCTGGCTGGAGAAGCAGCGCTTGATGCTGGCCTCGCTGAGTTTGAGGGACTTGGCGATTTCGGCGTAGGTGAGGCCCTGGGCCTTGAGGGCTGATTTCAGGGCCTCGATGAGCAGATCGGACTGGGCCATGGCGGGCCTCCCGGGGTTCGAGAGATCTCAGGGTATCGCCATACGATACTTATAGTCAAAGACGGGGCGACTTTGAAGATCGAAGTTGCCTATATCGACACCTTGGCCCAGCATGGCTTCCGCACCGTGAAACGGGGAGTGCCTGGCCATGCTGCTGCTCTACATCGTGATGGTGATCGCCTACTGCTACGTGCTGGACGCGCTCTGGGAGGTGGCGGCACGCCGCCGCTTCCGGGACCGGGTGCGGGAAGTGCGTGCCCGGGTGCGTGCTAACCTGCTGGCTCGGGGGAAACGCCATGTCTGATTCCCAATTCCGGCTGCTCGGTGAGCGCCGCTACGCGCCCTTCTTCGCCACCCAGGCCCTGGGCGCGCTCAACGACAACCTGCTCAAGAACGCGCTGGTGATCCTCGCCACCTATCGCGCCGCGGAGTTCACCCGCATCGATCCCAACGTGCTGACCCAGCTGGCGGGCGGCCTCTATATATTGCCGTTCCTGCTGTTCTCGGCCACCGCCGGTCAATTGGCGGATAAATACGACAAGTCGCGCATCATGCGCGCGGTGAAGCTGGTGGAGGTGGGCATCATGGTGGTGGCGGGCATCGGCTTCGCCATCCACAGCCTGCCGCTGCTGCTGCTCACGCTGCTCGGCATGGGGCTGCACTCCACCTTCTTCGGCCCCGCCAAGTACGGCTACCTGCCGCAGATCCTGGCGGAGCGGGAACTGGTGGGCGGCAACGCGCTGCTGGAATCCGGCACCTTCCTTGCCATCTTGGCCGGCACCCTCATCGCCGGGTTCCTGGCGGCACGCGCGCCTGAGTTGGTCACCGTGGCGGCGCTGCTGGTGGTGGCCGGCCTCGGCGTGCTCTCGAGCCGCGCCATCCCGGCGGTGGCGGCGCCGGCGCCGGACCTTGACGTGCGCTGGAACCCCTTCACCGCCACCTGGGACATCCTCAAGGAGACCCACAAGAACCGCACCGTGTTCCTCTCGCTCCTGGGGATCAGCTGGTTCTGGGCCCTGGGCGCGGTGATCCTGGGTGCGCTGCCCGGCCTGAGCCGCTTCGTCATCGGCGGCGATGAGTCGGTGGTGACGGCGCTGCTGGCCATCTTCTCGGTAGGCGTGGGCTTGGGCTCACTCGCTTGCGAGAAGCTCTCGCGCCGTTCCGTCGAGATCGGCCTGGTGCCCTTCGGCGCCATCGGCCTCAGCATCGCCCTGTGGTTCTTATATAGAGACGCCCCCGCGGTACCGGCGGTGCATATGGACGGCTGGGCCTTCCTGCGGGAGGACTGGCCGGTAGCCCTGTCACTGGGGCTGGTGGGTCTCTTCGGTGGCCTCTTCATCGTGCCGCTCTACGCCCTGGTGCAGGCCCGCAGTGAGAAGAGCCATGTGAGCCGGGTGCAGGCCGCCAACAACGCCCTCAACGCCTTCGCCATGGTGCTGGCGGCGGTGGCCAGCGGCGCGGCGCTCGCCGCCGGCCTGCCGCTCATGAAGCTCATCCTGATCGCCGCGCTCATCAACGCCGCGGTGGCCATCTATATATTCAGCCTGGTGCCGGAGTTCCTCTACCGATTCCTCTGCTGGTGCCTGGTGACGCTGCTGTACCGCTTCCGTTTCACGGGCGATGCGAACGTCCCGGCCAAGGGTGGCGCCATCCTGGTATGCAACCATGTTAGCTACGCCGACGCCTTGGTGGTCTCGGCGGGCGTGTGGCGGCCGGTGCGCTTCGTCATGGACCACCATATCTACAACATCCCGGTGCTGCACTGGATCTTCCTCACCAACAAGACCATCCCCATCGCTCCCCGCAAGGAAGATGCCGCGCTCCTGGAACAGGCCTATGCGGAGATCATGCAGGCCCTCAAGGACGGTGAATTGGTGTGCATCTTCCCGGAGGGCTACATCACCCGGGACGGCGAACTCGCGGAATTCCGCCCCGGCTTGCTGCACGTGCTGGAGGAAGTGCCGATGCCGGTGATCCCCATGGCTGTGTCAGGCCTGTGGGGCAGCCTCGCCTCCCGCGCAGCCTTCAAGGAGCGGCTCAAGGACTTCAGGCTCTTCCGCAAGGTGCGCATGGCCGTGGGTGAGCCCGTGGCGCCGCAGGATCTCGATCTGGTGAAGCTGCATGACGCGGTGGAAACACTGCGCGGCCTGCGGCGCTGAGGGACAAGCCATGTTCAAGGCCATCTTGAGACTGCTGTTCAAGCTGCTGTTCCGGGTACGGGTCGAGGGCGATCCGCGCTCGCTGCACGACCCGCGGGTGCTGGTGGTGGCCAACCACGAGTCCTTCCTGGACGGCATGCTGCTGGCGCTGTTCCTGCCCGTCGAGACCACCTTCGTGGTGCACACCCAGGTGCTGCGCAGCGCGCTGTTCCGCTGGATGCTGAAGCACATCCGGCATCTCGCCGTGGACCCGACTTCGCCCCTGGCCATCCGCACCGCGTTGCGCGCGGTGGAGGCTGGCGACCGGGTGGTGATCTTCCCGGAAGGACGGCTCACCAATACCGGCTCGCTCATGAAGGTCTACGACGGCGGCGCCTTCGTCTCGGCCAAGAGCGGCGCCACGGTGGTGCCGGTGCGCATCCACGGCGCCGGCCGCAGTTTCTTCTCGCGGCTCTCCGGCATCTATCCGCGGCGCCTGTTGCCGCGCATCACCCTCACCATCCTGCCGCCGGCCCGCATCCCCATGCCGCCGGAAGGCTCCGCCAAGGAGCGCCGCCGCAAAGCGGGCGAGAGCATGCGCGACGTGCTCTTGGAGATGCTGGTGGCGACGCGCCCCAGCACCGCGCTCTATCCGGCCTTCCTCGGCAGCGTCTCGGCTTTCGGCCGCGGCTACCCCTTGCTGCAGGACATCAACCTCACGGAGGAGACCTACGGTTCGGTACTGCGCATGAGCGTGGGGCTGGGGCGCCTCTTGGCGCGGCGCAGTGCCCCTGCTGAGAACGTGGGCGTGCTTCTGCCCAACGCGGTGGTCACGCTCGGCGTGGTGCTGGGTCTGTGGCGCCACGGTCGGGTGCCGGCCATGCTCAATTACACCGCCGGTGCCGAAGGGCTGCGTGCCGCCTGTATCGCGGCCGAAGTGAAGCGGGTGGTG
>DASXYJ010000082.1:0-5011 GCA_036502565.1 Gammaproteobacteria bacterium | reverse complement strand
AAGGCTTTCAGCTTGCCGGTGCTGGGCACGTGGGGGCCCCGGCACAGGTCGATGAAGTCGCCCTGGCGGTACAGGGAGATGTCCTCGGCGGAGGGGATGCTGGCGATGATCTCGGCCTTGTACTTCTCGCCCATGCCGCGGAAGAACTTCACGGCCTCGTCGCGCGGCATCACGCTGCGGGTGACCTTCTGGTCCTGCCCCGCCAGTTCCTCCATGCGCTTCTCGATGGCCGCCAGGTCCTCCGGCGTGAAGGGCCGGCTGAAGGCGAAGTCATAGTAGAAGCCGTCCTCGATCACCGGGCCGATGGTGACTTGGGCTTCCGGGAAGAGTTGTTTGACGGCCTGCGCCAACAGGTGCGCCGTGGAATGGCGGATGACGTCGAGGCCTTCCGCGTCGCGCTCGGTGATGATGCTTAGGGGCGCGTCATGGTCGATCGTGAAGGAGGTATCGACGACCTTGCCGTCCACTTTGCCGGCGAGCGCGGCCTTGGCGAGGCCGGGACCGATGCTGGCGGCCACTTCGGCGACCGTCACCGGGTTATCGAATTTGCGTTGGGAACCGTCGGGCAGCGTGATGGCGGGCATCTGCATCCTCCTTACAGTGGCGACCTATACGAAGGGCCGCGTGCTTCGGGTTGTGTGAAGACAAAACTATCGTATGTATTTGGTAGGCGCGAAGGGACTCGAACCCCCGACCCCCACCATGTCAAGGTGGTGCTCTAACCAACTGAGCTACGCGCCTGTCGAGCGCGCAAAGATACCGTAAAGACCTTGTTTCTTCAAGGTTTTCAGCCTAAGCGGTTCAACCGGCCTTCACGTCTGGCAGGCCCATGTCGATCTCGCGGAGGCGCCGGATGTCGTCGCGCAGACGTGCGGCCTCCTCGAACTCCAGGTCGCGAGCCGCCTTCTGCATCTGCGCTTCCAGCTGGCGGATGAGCTTGATGCGTTTCTCAGGCGTCATGGCCTCGTAGCGGGCCCGCTCGTCGGCGGCCTTGGGCAGCGGCGCCCTGACGCCCGCGGCATAGGCCCGGGCGCCTTCCATCACATCCGTCACGGCCTTCTGGATACCCAGCGGCGTGATGTTGTGTTCGAGGTTATAGGCCACCTGCCTCGCGCGGCGGCGGTCGGTCTCCGCCAGGGCCCGTTCCATGGAACCCGTGACCCTCTCCGCATACAGGATGGCCATGCCGTTCACGTTGCGGGCGGCGCGGCCGATGGTCTGGATCAGGGAGCCTTCTGAACGCAGGAAGCCTTCCTTGTCCGCGTCCAGGATCGCCACCAGCGACACCTCCGGCAGGTCCAGGCCTTCGCGCAGCAGGTTGATGCCCACCAGCACGTCGAAGACGCCCAGCCGCAGGTCGCGGATGATCTCGGTGCGCTCCACCGTCTCGATGTCCGAGTGCAGGTAGCGCACCTTCACGCCGTGCTCGGCGAAGTACTCAGTCAGGTCCTCGGCCATGCGCTTGGTGAGGGTCGTCACCAACACCCGCTCGCTGCGTTCGGCCCGGATCTTGACTTCCGAGAGCAGGTCGTCCACCTGGGTACGGGCCGGCCTGACCTCGACCCTCGGGTCGATCAAGCCCGTGGGACGTACCACCTGCTCCACCGTCTGGTCGGCGGTGCGCTTCTCGTAGGGTCCCGGCGTCGCCGAGATGAACAGGGTCTGGGGCGCACGGGCTTCCCACTCCTCGAAACGCAGCGGCCGGTTGTCCAGGGCGGAAGGCAGGCGGAAGCCGTACTCCACCAGGTTCTCCTTGCGGGAACGGTCGCCCTTGTACATGCCGCCCAGCTGCGGGATGGTCACGTGGCTCTCATCCACCACCAGCAACGCGTTGTTCGGCAGGTAGTCGAACAGCGTCGGCGGCGGCTCGCCGGCCTTGCGGTTGGAGAGGTGCCGTGAGTAGTTCTCGATGCCGCTGCAGTAGCCGATCTCCACCATCATCTCCACGTCGAACTGGGTGCGCTGCTCCAGGCGCTGGGCTTCCACCAGCTTGTTGGCCTTGCGCAGCTCTTCCAGGCGCGGCTTCAGCTCGATCTTGATCTTGTCCACCGCTTCCAACAGCTTGGAGCGGGGCGTGACGTAGTGGCTGGTGGGGTACACGGTGTAGCGCGGCACCGGCTTGATGGTGGCGCCGGTGAGCGGGTCGAAGATGGTCAGGGACTCCACTTCCTCGTCGAAGAGTTCGACGCGCAGCGCTTCCCGGTCCGATTCCGCCGGGAAGATATCGATCACCTCGCCCCGCACCCGGTAGGTGCCCGAGGAGAAGTCCAGTTCATTGCGGATGTACTGCATCTCCGCCAGGCGGCGCAGGATGGCGCGCTGGTCGATGCGCTCGCCGCGGCTGATGTGCAGCACCATGCTGAGATAGGAGTTCGGATCGCCTAGGCCGTAGATGGCGGAGACCGTGGCCACGATGATGGTGTCCGGCCGCTCCAACATGGCCTTGGTGGCCGAGAGCCGCATCTGCTCGATGTGCTCGTTGATGGAGGCGTCTTTCTCTATATAAGTGTCGGAGGACGGGATGTAGGCCTCCGGCTGGTAGTAGTCGTAATAGGAGACGAAGTACTCCACGGCGTTTTCCGGGAAGAAGGTCTTGAACTCGCCATAGAGCTGGGCCGCCAGGGTCTTGTTGGGCGCCAGCACCAGCGTCGGACGCTGCAGGTTCTGGATCACGTTGGCGACACTGAAAGTCTTGCCGGAGCCGGTGACGCCGAGCAGGGTCTGGCGCGCCAGGCCGTCTTGCAGGCCCTGCGTCAATTTCGCGATGGCGTTGGGCTGGTCACCCGCGGGTTTGTAGTCGGAGGCCAGCTTGAATTGGTCGCTCATGGTGCCGTGTTTACCTTTCCTTTATGATGATACCGCCCCGCCCGCCTGGATGGAGCTTCTCGCTTGAAAACCACCCTCTCTGAACGCGCCGCGCGGCTGCAGCCCTCGCCCACGCTCGCCGTGACCGCGCGCGCCGCCGCACTCAAGGCCGAAGGCAAGGACATCATCGGCCTCGGCGCCGGTGAGCCGGACTTCGATACGCCGGAGCACGTGAAGGAAGCGGCCTGCCGCGCCATCGCCGCCGGCCAGACCAAGTACACCGCCGTGGAGGGCACCCTGTCCCTGCGCAAGGCGGTGGTGGAGAAGTTCAAGCGTGACAACGGGCTGACATATACGCCCGCCCAGATCCTCGTCTCATCTGGGGGCAAACAGAGTTTCTTCAACCTCTGCCAGGCCATCCTCGACGAGGGTGACGAGGTGGTGGTGCCGGCGCCCTACTGGGTGTCCTACCCCGAGATCGTGGCCATCGCCGACGCCACGCCGGTGATGCCCTATGCCGGGCCCGAGCAGCACTACAAGCTGACGCCGGAGCAGCTCGAGAAGTCCATCAGCAAGAAGACCAAGCTGGTGGTCATCAACAGCCCCTCCAACCCGACGGGCATGGCCTACCGCAAGAAGGAACTCCTGGCCTTCGGCGAGGTGCTGCGCAAGCACCCGGACGTCTACATCGCCACCGACGACATGTACGAGCCCTTCATCTGGCACGGCGAGCCCTTCTGCAACATCCTCATGGCCTGCCCGGACCTCTACGACCGGACCCTGGTCCTGAACGGCTGCTCCAAGGCCTATGCCATGACCGGCTGGCGCATCGGCTATGCCGGCGGCCCGGAGGCCATCATCAAGGCCATGGGCAACATGCAGTCCCAGAGCACCTCCAACCCCTGCTCCATCTCCCAGGCGGCGGCGGAAGCGGCGCTCAACGGCAGCCAGGAATACGTGCAGATGATGTGCAAGGCCTTCCGCGAGCGGCACGATTACGTGCACCTGGCGCTCACCGCCATGCCAGGGGTCTCCATGCTGCCGGCGGACGGCACTTTCTATGCCTTCGCCGACTTCTCGAAGGTGATCCAGCGCTTCAAGCTCAAGGACGACTATGAGCTCTGCGAGCGGCTACTGGTGGATGCGGGGGTGGCGGCGGTGGCCGGTTCGGCCTTCGGCGCGCCCGGGCACGTGCGCATGTCCTTTGCCACCAGCATGGACAACCTCAAGGGCGCCATGAGCCGTATCGCCGGCTGGCTGGAAAAGGGCTGAATCCCAAGCCGGTTTTATTGACCCCCGTCAGGGGGTTATTTACACTAAGCGCCCTTCGAGATTCCCCGGTAGCTCAGTGGTAGAGCAGTCGACTGTTAATCGACTGGTCGCTGGTTCGAATCCGGCCCGGGGAGCCAACTCGCTCCTTCCCTAGCCTCCCTTCTCCTTCGCCGCCTGCTTTCTCGAGGCTTCAGTCACCCTGCACCACTGGTAGGGATACGACCCCTGCCCCACGTGGCCCATATAGACCCGGCAGGAATCGGCATCGATCCGGAACCCATAGCGCACCACGGAATCGGCAGCCGTGGCCACGGCGGCGCGGTCTTCGCCGGCCGTATCCTCCTGGTCGGAAGGCAACACGGCTAGCGTGCATTGGGCGCCCGTGGCATCGGTGTCATGGACTTCCAGACGCAGCTGCGCACGTACCTGCAACCAGTGCAGGAAGTCACAGCCGCGCCGCCCCGATTCGAGCCCCAGCGCGCTGGCCCAGGCGTTTTGCCGGTCTATCGTGTCGGCGCGGGAAGGGTAGTACGCCTGGATCACGGCATACACGGGGCCTCCGCGAACCTGGACTATCTCGTGCAGCTTCGCGCGATAGGCGGCCGACTCCGGGAACGTCTGCCGCACTCCCACGAATGCGACCTCCCCGGGAAACTGCGTGATCAGCCAGCCGTACGGAGGACTTCCATTCACCATCATGACGGTGGTGTGGGACGGCGACTCCAGGGGCGGCAGTTCGGCGCTGAACAGAGGACTGTTCCAGGGTTCATGTCCCCAGGTACTGGTGCCCCCCGCCAACGCCACCAGGGTGACGATGCCCAGCGACCAGGCCGCCAGGCGGCGCGCCAGCCCATATTCGAAGCACCGGCACAGCAACAGGAACACGGCGAGCGGCGCCACCACCTCCGCGGCCACCAGGTAACGGAACACGCCG
>DASXYJ010000081.1:0-1838 GCA_036502565.1 Gammaproteobacteria bacterium | reverse complement strand
TCAGTCTTTCTCGTTGACCACCAGGCACAGGCTCGCGGTGACTTTCTTCACCGCCGTGAGCTTGGCGAAGCGGGCGGTGGATCCGCGCGGGATGTCCTTCACCAGCGGATACAGGTAATAGGAGGAGACGGCGAAGTTGATGTTCTGCGGAAGCGCGCCGCCGCTCAGCTTGTAGAAGTTCGCCACCGCCGCGGTGGAGTCGATGACGCCCACTACCCGGCCCTGCGCATCCACCAGCGGTCCGCCGGAGTTGCCGGGCTGGATGGGCACGGTGATCTGCATCAGGCTGCGGGTATCGCCGAAACCCGACAGCGCGCTGATGGCGCCGTCGCTGTACTTGGGTGCCACCCCCAACAGATCCGGCGTCGGAAAGCCGATGGTGAACACGTGATCGCCGGGTCCCGCGGAATCCGCGGGCGCCAGCTCCAGGAAGGCCGGCGCGGCCATCTTGGACTTGAGCACCGCCAGGTCGTTGCTGGTGTCCACTGCCAGCACCTCTGCATCCGCGACCTTGTCGGGGCCGCAGTAGAGATGGAGCCGTACCGCGCCATCTACCACGTGGCGGGCCGTCACGTAGGTGGTGGGCGAGTTGGTGGCGAAGGCAGTGCCGAACCCTACGATATGCGTCTGTCCGTCGCCGTTGCCGCCGACGGTATCCGCCCGGCCCTGGCTGGTGTCGACGCGCACCTGCGACTGGAACTCGTCGAGCTGCTTCTCGAAGGCCTTGACCGCGGTATCCACCAACTCGGCCACCAGCTCATGCTTGTCGGCGGTGCTATCGGGTCGGCTGTTGCTGGACACCGCGCGCAGGATGATGGTGTTGTTCTGCAGCAGGAAGGCCGAGACCGTGATCCGGTCCGGGGTGTCGCTATAGGCGAGTTGCAGGCTCAGGGCGCGCGGGCTGTCGGACTTGCCCATATGCAAACCGCGGAACTCCAGCAACTGCTCGAAGCGCGGGACGTAGTCATTGAGCTCCGCCGGCACCGCCGTCGGCGGGTTCACATACGGCGCCACCACGTACAGCCCGTTCTCGTGATAGCTGTCGATGTGGCTGGCACAGCCGGCGGCCAGCAAGAAAAGCCCGGCCAGTGCGGTACGGAACATGCGGCATGTCATGTGCTATCCCCTTCGCCCCAAAAGCCGCAGTGGCTGCGGCATCCGGACGATTGTAATCCGGGTCACTTGCCGATGCAGAAGCTGGAGAATATCCGTCCCAGGAGGTCTTCACTGGTGAACTCACCGGTGATCTCCGAGAGACACAGCTGCGCGAGCCGTAGCTCCTCCGCCAGCAGTTCTCCCGCCTTCGCCTGCACGCGCTCTACCGCCTCTTCCAGATGT
The DNA here is from genome assembly GCA_036502565.1 of Gammaproteobacteria bacterium. GTDB lineage: Bacteria > Pseudomonadota > Gammaproteobacteria > Natronospirales > REEB76 > DASUBN01. The sequence goes on along the minus strand of DASXYJ010000081.1, from coordinate 500 downwards.
TCCCGCGCACGGCGCATGGCGTCGAGGTGGCGGCGCCTGGCCGTGAAGCCGTCTTCCCCCACTTGTTGGAAGCCGGCGGCGCGTTTCAGGTGCGCCCGCAGCAGTTCCAGGCCCAGACCATACTGCGCCGAGACCCACACGCTCGCCACGCCGTCCAGCTCGTCTTCCGCCGGGCGCTGGCCCGTGAGGTCGATCTTGTTGTAGATGACCGTGACCGGGATGGCCCGGGGCATGGACTCCAGGATGTAGCGGTCCTCGTCCGTGAGTCCTACCTTCGCGTCCACCACCAGCAACACCCGGTCCGCCTTCTCCATCTGTTCCCAGGCCCGGCGCACGCCCTCCTGCTCCACCCGGTCGCCGCTCTCGCGCAGGCCGGCGGTGTCCGTGAGATGCAGCGGCAGCCCATCTATAGAGATACGTTCCCGCAGCAGGTCGCGGGTGGTGCCCGGGATGTCGGTGACGATGGCGGCATCGTGACCGGCCAGCGCGTTCAGCAGGCT
>DASXYJ010000080.1:0-17182 GCA_036502565.1 Gammaproteobacteria bacterium | reverse complement strand
CCTTCTTGTCGGCCTTGGCGAGACCGGACCTGCGCATGTTCTCGATGGCGAGATCCATGTCGCCGTTGGCTTCACCCAAGGCCTTCTTGCACTCCATCATCCCTGCGCCGGTACGCTCGCGCAGTTCCTTCACCATGTTCGCGGAGATCGTCATTGCTTTGATACCTGATCTATATAGGTTGTCTCACGTCAGCGGGACGGGCCGGGATCACTCGCCGGCGCCGCCGGTCGGACGGCCGCCGCCGGTCTTCTTGCGGGCCGGCGCCTTCTTGCGGGCACCGCCGGCGGGAGCACCGCGGCGCTGAGCAGCAGGACGCTCGCCTTCGCCACCCTCGGCACCGGGAGCCGCACCGGCAGCCGGAGCCTCGCCGTCCTTGCGGGGAGCGGCGCCGCGCTTGCGGCCGCGACGGCCTTTCGGGCGGCCGTTCTCATCCAGCTCGACGAACTCGTCTTCCTCACTGCCACCCATCTGCGGCATGGCCTCGCGGCCGGCAAGCACCGCGTCGGCGACACCGGCGGCATAGAGCTCGACGGCGCGGATGGCGTCGTCGTTGCCCGGGATCACGTAGTCGATGCCGTCAGGCGAGTTGTTGGTGTCGACGATGCCGACGATGGGGATGTTGAGCTTGCGCGCCTCGGCGATGGCGATCTTCTCGTGGCCCACGTCGATGACGAACAGCGCGTCCGGCAGGCCGTTCATGTCCTTGATGCCGCCGAGGCTCTTGTCGAGCTTCTCCATCTCGCGGCGCAGACGGATGACTTCCTTCTTGCCCAGGCGCTCGAAGGTACCGTCCTCGGACTGGGCGGTGAGCTCCTTCATGCGGCGGATGGACATGCGCACGGTCTTGTAGTTGGTGAGGGTGCCGCCCAGCCAGCGCTGGTTCACGTAGGGCATGCCGGCGCGGCGCGCCTGCTCACCGATGGTCTCGCGGGCGGCGCGCTTGGTGCCGACGAACAGCACGGTGCCGCCGTCGGAGACCAGGCGCTTCACGAAATCGGCAGCCTCGTTGTACATCGGCAGCGTCTTCTCGAGGTTGACGATGTGGATGCGGCTGCGTTCGCCGAAGATGAACGGCGCCATCTTCGGGTTCCAGAAACGGGTCTGATGGCCGAAATGCACGCCAGCTTCGAGCATCTGGCGCATGGACATGGGGGTCGCGGACATGGGTATGACTCCAGCAATTCGGAACGCCCTGCATGCAGGGTGGGTTCCCGGGGTTAAGCCTCCATACGCCCCGTGTCGTGACCCGGATCGGCTTTTATGAGCCGGCGGGCACCCCACGAACGGTTAGCAGCGTATGTGTGGGTTTAAAATCGCCGGAATCCGACCCATATAGAGGTCTCATCCGGCCTGAATTTGCCAAAAAAGGCCGCGCTTTATACCATAAGAGCCGGTTAAAACGCAATCTAGCCAAGGGCTTACGCCCTTTTCCAGCCCCCGAAAGCCTCAAAAGAACCCATGCCCGTCACCATCAAGACCCCGGAAGAACAGGACAAGATGCGCGAAGCCGGCCGGCTGGCCGGCCAGGTGCTCGACATGATCGGCCCCCACGTGAAGCCCGGGGTGACCACCGACGAGCTGGACCGCATCTGCAACGAGTACATCGTCAACACCCAGAAGACGATCCCCGCCAACGTGGGCTACAACGGCTTCCCCAAGACCATCTGCTCCTCCGTGAACCACGTGGTCTGCCACGGCATCCCCAACGACAAGAAGCTCAAGAACGGCGACATCGTCAACATCGACGTGACCGTCATCATGGACGGCTTCCACGGCGACACCAGCAAGATGTACTACGTGGGCGAGCCCTCGGTGCTGGCGCGCCGCCTGGTGGAGGTGACCCACGAGGCCATGCTGATGGGCATCGAGATGGTGCGTCCCGGCACCCGCCTGGGCGACATCGGCCACGCCATCCAGCAGTTCGCGGAAGGCCACGGCTTCTCGGTGGTGCGCGAGTACTGCGGTCACGGCATCGGCCGCATCTACCACGAGGATCCGCAGGTGCTGCACTACGGCAGCCCTGGCATCGGCCTGGAGCTCAAGGCGGGCATGACCTTCACCATCGAACCCATGATCAACGCCGGCAAGCGCCATGTGAAGACGCTGCCGGACGGCTGGACCGTGGTGACCAAGGACCACTCCCTGTCGGCCCAGTGGGAACACACCATCCTGGTGACGCCTACCGGACACGAGATCCTCACCCGCCGCGCCAACGGCGAAGCCTGAAGGCGTGGGCGCCACTCCGGCCACCCCCTCCTCCTCAACTACCCTGCCCGACGCGGATGCACTGCAACGCAGCCTCGCCGCTGAGCCGCGTCCCGCCGCCGCACTCAAGCGCCTGCTGAAGCAGGGCGATGCGGACCTGGCGAAGCGGTTCGAGGCGGGCGAGCCGGTCGCAGGGCTGGTGCGGGAGCGCGCGGCGCTGGTGGACGCGATCCTGGCCCAGGCTTTCCGCCTGCATCTCGATGCTGCGGCGCCGGGACTGTCCCTGGTGGCTGTCGGCGGCTATGGCCGCGGCGAGCTGCATCCCAGTTCTGACGTGGACATCCTGCTCTTGGTGGCCGAATCCGATGGCGGCCGCCACGCAGAGGCCATCGCCGCCTTCATCGCCACCCTCTGGGACATCGGTCTCGATGTCGGCCACAGCGTGCGCACCCTGGACGAGTGCGTGCACCAGGCTGAACTGGACGTGGGTGTCGCCACCAGCCTCATGGAGGCGCGGCCGGTACTAGGCGACGACTCCCTGTTCCAGCAGCTGCGGGCCGCCACCGGACCGCAGCGGATCTGGCCCTCGCAGGTGTTCTTCGCCGCCAAGCTGAAGGAACAGCAGGAACGCCACGCCAAGTACCACGACACCGCCTACAAGCTCGAACCCAACGTGAAGGAGAGCCCCGGCGGCCTGCGCGACATCCAGACCATCGGCTGGGTGGCGAAGCGCCACTTCGGCGCCGACACCCTGCACGGCCTGGTGGAGCACGGCTTCCTGACGGAAGACGAATACCAGCGCCTGGACGCGGCGCAAGGATACCTGTGGCGGTTGCGCTTCGGCCTGCACCTGCTGCACGGCCGGCGCGAGGACCGGCTGCTGTTCGACGGCCAGATCAAGCTCGCCAGGTCGGCGGGCTTCAAGGATGCCGCCAACAACCTCGGCGTCGAGCAGTTCATGCAGCAGTACTACCGCACGGTGCTGGAGGTCTCGCGCTTGAACGAGATGCTGCTGCAGCTCTTCGACCAGGCCATCCTGAACCCGGCCCAGGGCGAAGCCACATCTCTCTCCGCGGACTTCGCCGATCACGGCGGCTTCCTCATGGCCCGCGCGCCCGACCTCTTCGAGCGCAAACCTTCGGCGCTGCTGGACATCTTCCACGTGCTGGAACAGCACCCGCGCCTCAAGGGCGTGGAGGCCGGCACCATCCGCCAGATCCGCCGCAACCTGCGGCGCATCGATGACGGCTTCCGGACGGACCCGGATAACCGCGCGCTATTCATGGACATCCTGCGGGAACCCCAGGGCGTGACCCATGAGCTGCGGCGCATGAACCGGTACGGGGTGCTGGGCCGTTACCTGCCGGCCTTCGGCGCCGTGGCCGGTCGCATGCAGTACGACCTGTTCCACGCCTACACCGTGGATGAGCACACCCTGTTCGTGGTGGGCAACCTGCGCCGCTTCGCCCTGGCCCGCTATGACCAGGAGTTCCCGCTCTGCAGCCGCATCATGCAGGCGCTGCCGAAACCCGAGGTGGCCTATCTCGCGGGCCTCTTCCATGACATCGCCAAGGGCCGCGGCGGCGACCATTCGGAACTGGGCGCCGTGGAGGCAGAGCAGTTCTGCGTGGAGCACGGCCTGTCCCGTTACGATGCGCGCCTCTGCGCCTGGCTGGTGCAGAACCACCTCATGCTCTCAATCACCGCCCAGAAGAAGGACATCAGCGATCCAGAGGTGATCCAGGCCTTCGCCGCCCAGGTGGGCGACCAGCTGCACCTCGACTATCTCTATGTGCTGACGGTGGCGGACGTGCGCGCCACCAACCCGGAACTCTGGAACTCCTGGAAAGCCGGCCTCTTCAGCGAGCTCTACCAGCGCGCCAGCGTGGCCCTGCGCCGCGGCACCGAGACGCCGCTGGACAAGGACGAGCTCATCGCCGACACCCAGAAGCAGGCCCTGGATCTCCTGCGGACCCGTGGCCTGGAGACGGGCGCGGTGCGCTCCGTGTGGGAGCACCTCTCGGAGGAGTACTTCCTGCGGCACACCGCAGATGAAGTGGCCTGGCACACCGCCAACCTGGCGGCGCGGTTGCAGGGGGAGGCACCCCTGGTGTTCCTGCGGCCCCATACCGAGCGCGGCGGGACCGCCGTTTGTGTCTACTCCCGCCACGACGACTTCATCTTCGGCCGGGTCACGGCGGTGCTCTCCCAGCTCGGCCTCACGGTGCTGGATGCCCGCATCGTGCCGGTGGGCAGCGATGCCAGCCTGGACAACTACGTGGTGCTGGAAGATACGGGCGTCTCGATAGAAGACCCCGAAAGGCTCGCCGAGATAGAACAGGTGCTGCTGCGGGAGACCGGCCGGCGCAATGCCTCGCCCATATCCGTGACGCGCCGGGCCCCGCGCCAGGTGCGCATGTTCACCACCACCACCGAGATCCAGTTCAGCGCGGACCCGCGCAACCGGCGCACCGTGCTGGAGATCACCGCCGGCGACCGGCCCGGGCTCCTGTCACAGATCGGCCAGGCGCTGAAAGCCTGTGGACTGCGCCTGCAAAATGCGAAGATAACCACCGTGGGAGAACGGGCCGAGGACGTGTTCTTCGTCACCGACGCCCAACACCAACCCTTGGGGCCCGAGAGCTGCGACGCCTTGCGCGACGCACTCCTGTTCCGCATCGGGGATGACAGCTAATTCAGGGGGACCGGATGAGCGAGATACGCAGCCGCATCGAACAAGCCTTCGAGCACCGGGCCACGCTCACGCCCGGTTCTGCCGACGTGGCGCTCAAGGACGCGGTGGAGACCACCATAGGTCAACTGGACCGGGGCGAACTGCGGGTCGCGGAGAAACGCGACGGCCAGTGGCGGGTGAACGAATGGCTGAAGAAAGCCGTGCTGCTCTACTTCCGCCTGCACCCCAACCAGGTGGTGGAAGGCGGCTACACCCGCTACTACGACAAGGTACCCCTGAAATACACCAACCACGATGCCAATGCCTTCGCCAAGGAAGGGGCGCGCATCGTGCCGGACGCCATCGTGCGCCGGGGTGCCTATATAGGTTCGGATGTGGTGCTGATGCCAAGCTACGTGAACATCGGCGCTTACGTCGGCGCCGGCACCATGGTGGACACTTGGGCCACCATCGGCTCCTGCGCCCAGATCGGCCGTAACGTACACATCTCCGGCGGCGCCGGCATCGGCGGCGTGCTGGAGCCGCTGCAGGCCTCCCCCACCATCATCGAGGACGACTGCTTCATCGGCGCCCGCTCCGAGGTGGTGGAAGGCGTGATCGTGGAACAGGGTGCGGTGCTCTCCATGGGCGTGTTCATCGGCCAGAGCACTCGCATCTATGACCGGGAGACGGGCGACATCAGCTATGGCCGCGTACCCGCCGGCGCGGTGGTGGTGCCCGGCAGCCTGCCCTCCTCCGACGGCAAATACAGCCTGGCCTGCGCGGTGATCGTGAAGCGCGTCGACGCCAAGACCCGCGCCAAGGTGGGCATCAACGAACTCTTGCGGAACGTCTGAACATGAATGAGGTAGTGAAACTGACTGAAGCGCTTGTCAGCCGCCGCTCGCTGACGCCGGATGATGCCGGCTGCCAGGCCATGATGATCGAGCGCCTCAAGCAGCTCGGCTTCACCGTGGAAGGCATGCGCTTCGGCCAAGTGGACAACTTCTGGGCGCGACTGGGAAGATCAGGCCCGCTGCTGGTGTTCGCCGGCCACACCGACGTGGTGCCGACCGGCCCCCTGGAACAATGGAAGTCGGACCCCTTCAAGCCCGAGATCCGCGACGGCCTGCTCTACGGGCGCGGCACCGCGGACATGAAGGGTGGCCTCGCCGCCATGTTGGTGGCTGTGGAGCGCTACCTCGCCGCCAAACCCGTCATGCGGGGCAGCATCGGTTTCCTCATCACCAGCGACGAGGAAGGCCCGTCCGTGGACGGCACGGTGAAAGTGGTCGAGGTATTGCAGAAGCGCGGCGAGAACATCGACTGGTGCGTGCTCGGTGAACCCTCATGCCTGGAGAAGTTCGGCGACACCTTGCGCAACGGCCGGCGCGGCTCCCTCACCGGCATCCTCAAGGTGGAAGGCATCCAGGGCCACGTGGCCTATCCGGAGCGCGCAGACAACCCCATCCATCGCGTGGCCCCTGCCCTCGCGACCCTCATCAAGGAGCGCTGGGACGAAGGCAATGCCTTCTTCCCGCCGACCAGCTTCCAGATCTCGAACTTCAATTCCGGTACCGGCGCCGGCAACGTGATCCCGGGTGATGCCACGGTGCGTTTCAACTTCCGTTATTCCAGTGCCGTGACCCAGGAAGAGCTGAAGGCCCGCGTGCATGCGGTGCTGGACGAGCAGCGTCTGAAGTACAGCATCGACTGGCGACCCATGGGCGACCCCTTCCTCACCCAGCCGGGCGACTTGAGCCAGGCCATGCAGGAAGCAGTGCTGAAGGCCACGGGACTGAAGCCGAAGCTGGATACCGGCGGCGGTACTTCAGATGGCCGCTTCATCGCACCCATGGGCGCCCAGGTGGTGGAGTTCGGACCGCGCAACGCCAGCATCCACAAGATCGATGAATGCGTGGCAGTCAAGGAACTGGAGCAGCTCGTGGACATCTATCACGACGTCCTAAAACGGTTACTTGGCTAAAAGCTGCTGCGCTCGCCGGGGCGTTGTTACGCTTCGGACTCGCAGTCGGTCATGCACAGAAGAGTGCGCTCCCTCCTGCTCGCCTCGCACGCCTAGCCCCGTCTTCGCTCGCGACGCTTTTAGCGCGTCTTTCTCCAGTTCGTTAGCAACCCACCAAAACCCAAGATGACGAACCAGAGCAACAGCCACTCCGGCATGGTGAAGCCCAGGAAGCGCCAGGTGACGATCGAGCAATCGGCGCTGCCGGTGAAGGCCTGCACCAGGAACTTGCCGAAGGGCAGATGCGCGAAGAGATAACCGAAACCGGGCCCACAGGGCGGCGCCAGATACTCCGGCAGGTGCTGCACATAGATATGACGTGCCGCCACGGCGCAGCCGCCGACGGCCAGCAACAACAGCAGCACCCCATAGACCTTCCCGCCCCAGCGTTTTGGGTCATGCAACGCCGCAGCCAGGAACACCACGCCCATGCCGATGACCGCTACCCGCTGGAAGATGCACAGCAGGCAGGGCTCGAGGTGCAGGTGGAACTGGGCATAGAGCGCGTAGCCCATGAGGGCGGCGCAGACCAGGAAGCCCAAGAGGTTGGCCTGGCGGCGTTGGAATGGCATCGAAGGAATCTCCGGCATCGTGGCCTCTCTTAGACCATGATGCCGGTAAGACTATTTCAGCGCAAACCCATCAACGGCGGTCTAAAACCTCACGCTCCATCGCCTCGAAACCGGTGTGGCGGACGTCTTTTCCGCGCACCAGGTAGATGGTGTATTCGCAGATGTTCTTGGCATGGTCGCCGATGCGCTCCAGGGCGCGGGCCGACCACATCACGTCCAGCACCCGGCGGATGGTGCGCGGGTCTTCCATCATGAAGGTGATGGACTGGCGCGACAGGGCGTCGTATTCCCCGTCCACCCGCTCGTCTTCCTTGGCCACCCGGAACGCGGCTTCCGCGTCCAGGCGCGCGAAGGCATCCAAGGCATCATGCAGCATGCTGCGCACGTGGTTGCCCAGGTGCTCGATCTCGCGGTAGTTGCTGGTGGGGCGCTCCTGCTCGGCCAGGCGCGCCGCGAAGCGGCCGATCTTCTCCGCCTCGTCGCCGATGCGCTCGAGATCGGTGATGGTCTTGATGATGGCGAGGATCAGGCGCAGATCGCTGGCGGCGGGTTGGCGCCGAGCCAGGATCCGGCTGCATTCCTCGTCGATGGATATCTCCATCTGGTTGACCTTGTAATCGTGCTGCTCGATGGCACGACCCAGGCTGCTGTCACCCTCGGTGAGCGCCTTCAGGGCATCCACGATCTGCTGCTCCACCAGGCCACCCATGGCGAGCACGCGGTTGCGCACGTCCTCGAGTTCCTCGTTGAACTTCTGGGAGATGTGATGTGTGAGGTTCAGTTTGTCTGCCATGTTGCACCCGCGTCGTTGCCGATTTGCCGCGGCAGTCCCAGTATACGCCCGGGACGCCGTAGCGCCGTTGTTCGTTCCGTCACGCCGTCCGCGCTTCCCGCGCCACCCGTTCCATGGGGAAATGGCAGGTGAAGACGCTGCCCTTGCCCGGTTCGCTCTCCACTTCCAGGTCCGCATCATGCCGCTGCAGCACGTGCTTCACGATGGCGAGGCCGAGACCCGTACCGCCGCTGTCGCGGTTGCGGGAGCGGTCCACCCTGTAGAAACGTTCCGTGAGCCTGGGGAGATGCTCCGGGGCGATGCCGACCCCGGTGTCGGTCACCGAGAGCCGCGCGCCATCCTCATCCACCCACCAGCGCAGGCTGACCCGCCCGGAATCGGGCGTGTAGCGCATGGCGTTGAAGACCAGGTTGGAGAAAGCGCTGAAGAGCTCGCTCTCGGACCCCAGGACCCAGATCGGGTCCTTCACGTCCACCACCACGTCGCGGGGCCCGCGCCCCAGGGCCAGGGCATCGCGCTGCACCCGCTGCAGCAGCGCCGGCACGTCCACCGGCGCGAAGGGCGCCTCGCGGGCCTCGGTCTCCAGGCGCGAGAGCTCCAGGAGGTCCTTGATGATGGCCAGCATGCGCTGCATCTGGTGTTCCATCTCCGCCAGTGGCACGCCCCAGTCGTGCTCCAGGCGTGAATCGGCGCGCATGGCGTCCAGGTAACCGCCGATCACCGTGAGCGGCGAGCGCAGCTCGTGGGAGGCGTTGGCGACGAAGTCGCGGCGCATCTCCTCGAGGCGATGCAGGCGGGTCACGTCACGGGCGATGAGCAGGCGCTGGTCGGAGCCGTAGGAGACGATGCGCAGGGACACCCGCACCCCGGGTGCCGCCGGTGCCGGGATATCCACCGGCTCCTCGAACACGCCGTGGCGCAGGTAACCCACGAAATCCGGATGGCGGATCAGGTTGCCGATGCGGCGTTGCAGGTCCTGCCCCGGGCGCAGGCCCAAGAGCCGCTCGGCGGCGTCGTTGAACCAGATGATCTCCCAGAGGGAATCCAGCAGCACCACGCCGTCCGGCATGGCGGAGGTGGAGTTGCGGAACTCCCGCAGCAGCAGGGCGATGCGGCGCTTGCGCTCCCGGTCGCGGCGGCGCATGCGGTAGAAACCGTTGAAGAGCTCACCCCAGACGCCGAGCGACGCGGGAGTCATCAGCTGCCGGCCGCGGCGGATCCAGGCGTCGAGCCGGTACAGGTTGAAGACATGCCAGCCGAGATAGACGAAGGTGGCGGCGAACAGCCAGGCGAACAGGTGATGGAAGATCAGCCAGCCGATGAGGGCCGTGACGAACAGCGACAGCGCGACACTCGCCTCCTGCCGCCAGCTCGGAGTCACGGCTCGCTGCCCTGGGCGGAGAAGCGGTAGCCGCTGCCGCGCACGGTCTGGATGTAGCTGTCGCAACCGTGCGGCGTGAGGGCCTTGCGCAGGCGGCGGATGTGCACGTCCACCGTGCGCTCCTCGATGTAGACGTTGCCGCCCCACACCCGGTCCAGCACCTGGGCACGGCTGAACACGCGCTCGGGCTGGGACATGAAGAACTTGAGCAGGCGGTACTCGGTAGGTCCCAGGGTCACCTCGCCGCCCTCGGCGGTGACGCGGTGGCTGGCGGGATCGAGCTTGAGCTTGCCCACGTTCAGCGCCTCGCCCTCGGCGCCGGCAGCGCGGCGCAGCAGCGCCTGGATGCGTGCCACCAGCTCACGGGCGGAGAAAGGCTTGGTGAGGTAATCATCCGCCCCGCTCTCCAGCCCCAGGACCTTGTCGTCCTCGGCGGCGCGGGCGGTGAGCATCATGATGGGCAGTTCGCGGGTGGCATCTTCCCGGCGCAGAGAGCGGGCCAACTCCAGGCCCGAGAGGTCCGGGAGCATCCAGTCCAGCAGCACCAGGTCGGGGCGGCGGTCCGCCACCGCGTGGCGGGCGGTGGAGGCATCTTCCGCCTCCCTCACCGAGAAACCGGCGCGCTTCAGGGTGAAGACCACCATCTCGCGGATGGCGCGCTCGTCTTCCACCACCAATATGTTCTTCTCTTCCATGCTTTTTCCCGTCCGGTCCCGCGGTTTAGGGGTGGGACCGGGCGAATATTAAAGCAAGGTAACATGACAACCAGGTTAAAAGGGGCCGGGAAGCCGCGGGATTCCTAGGCCTTGGGGGTGGCGACCTTGTCCCGCAGATAGACCGGCAGAGCCTGCTCCGGGGGCAGTTTCTGGCCCTTCCGGAAGGCTATGTCCCCCAGCCGGACGATGTCTCCCGCCGTGGGTAGCAGCGCCCCATCGGTGCCCGAGAGCTGGGGCACCCGAGCCTTGAGCGCTTCCCCATAGGCATCCCATCCAGGACCGGCACCGAACCAGGGGCCGGCGGAGGGTGCTGAGACTTCCGAGGGCGGGCTCAAAGCCTCCTCACCCAACTGGATGATCTCTCCCGATCGCACTTCATAGGCTGCCCAGTACACCTCATGCATGCGCGCATCCAGGCAGGCCATGATGCGTTCCGCCTGGTGCAGGCGCGCCGCAGCGGCGGCCAGCGCCGCCAGGTCCGAGACCGGGACAACCGGCAAACCCGCGCCATAGGCCAGGCCCTGAGCGACGGAGGTGGCGACCCGCAGACCCGTGAACGCGCCGGGCCCGCGGCCGAAGGCGATGGCGTCCAGGGAACCGAGTTTCAGACCCGCGTCACCCAGCAACTTCTCCACCATGGGCAGCACACTCTCCGCCTGCACCCGCTCCGCGGGTGCATCCATCTCCGTGAGCTTGCCGTCCAACAGCAAGGCCACGGAACAACGAGGGCCGGCGGTATCGAGCCCCAAGAGCTTCATGCGATCTCCTCCAACACATCATGGAGGAAGCTCGTGACCTCTTCCAGGTCGCGGGTGGGCTTCATGGGCGGCAAGCTATCCCGGAACACCCGGCCATAGGGTTTGCCCATGAGGCGCGGGTCGCAGATCATCATCACGCCCTTGTCGGTGGCATCCCGGATCAGGCGGCCCACTCCCTGCTTGAGGGAGATCACCGCCTGGGGCAGCTGGTATTCCATGAAGGGGTTGCGGCCTTCGTTCTGCATCAGCTGCAGGCGCGCCTTCAGCACCGGGTCGCCGGGCGAGGCGAAGGGAAGCTTGTCGATGACCACCACGGACAGCGCCGGACCCTTCACGTCCACGCCCTCCCAGAAACTGGAAGTGCCTAGCAATACCGCGTTGCCCATCTCCCGGAAGGTCTCCAGCACGCGCCGGCGCGGCATCTCGCCCTGCACCAGCAGCGGATAGTCCAAGGTGCCCCGCAGCAGTTCCGCTGCTTCCTTGAGCGCACGATGGCTGGTGAAGAGCATGAAGGCGCGGCCACCGCTGGCCTCGATGACCGGGCGCGCTGCCGCCACCACGGCGCGGGTGTAACCCGGGTCGTCCGGCGCCGGCATCTTCGGCGGGAGGTACAAGAGCGCGTGCTTGGCGAAGTCGAAGGGACTGCCCAGGAGCAGCTCCTCCGCCTCGCCCACCCCCAGGCGCTCACGGTAGTGCGCGAACTTGCCCCCCACGGAGAGCGTGGCCGAGAGGAACACCCAGGCACTGGGGTTCTGCTGCATGCGCGCCGCGAAACGCTCAGCGGCGTCCAAGGGCGTGATGTTGAAGGAGGTATGGCGGCCGAACTGCTCCAGCCACCGGACCTGCCGCTTCTGGTCGTCGTCCAGGAAGGCGGCGAGCCGCGACTGCATGAGCTCGGCCCGCTCACGGCAGTTCTCCAGGCCGCGGGAGCGCGGCGCCAGCACGTCCAAGGCGGGCTTCAGCGCGTCGAAGGCCGCCGCGATCTCTTCCAGCGCCGCGCGCAGGCGCTTGGCGTTCGGCAGCGCATCCCACTCCTGCCGGCCTGCGCCTTCCGCCAGCATCGGACGCAGCGCGCCGACGGCGGACTCGAAGCCTTTCAACTGGGTATCGAAGCCCGGCATGTCCGCTGCACTGCGCAGATACTCCGCGCGCAGGTCCTGGGCCCAATCGGCGAATTGGCGGGTGGAGACCGAGAGTCCGAAGTACTGGGTGGCGATGTCCGGAAGCTGGTGCGCCTCGTCGACGATGATGGCGTCCACGCCCGGCAGGATCTCGCCGAAGCCGTCTTCCTTCAGCACCATGTCCGCCAGCAGGAGATGATGGTTCACCACCACCACGTCCGCCTCCTGGGCGGCGCGGCGCGCCTCCAGCAGGTGGCAGCGGCTGAACGAAGGACACTCGGCACCGAGGCAGTTGTCCTGGGTGGATGTCACCTGCGGCCACAGCGGCGAGTTCTCCGGCACCACGTCCAGCTCGCCGATGTCGCCGGTACGGGTGACCGCGGCCCATTGCCGCACTGCTTCCAGTTCGCGGATGCGCTCGCGGGAATCGAACAAGCCCTGCTCCGCGGTGGAGGTCATCCTGTGCAGGCAAAGGTAGTTGGCACGGCCCTTGAGCAGCGCGGTCTTCACCGGCGCACCGATGGCCGTGCGTACCGCAGGCAAATCACGATGGAAGAGTTGGTCCTGGAGGGTCTTGGTGCCAGTGGAGATGAGCACGCGCCGGCCCGAGAGCAGGGCCGGCAATAGATAAGCGAAGGTCTTGCCGGTGCCGGTACCCGCCTCCGCCACCAGGGTCTGCATGCCTTGAAGTGCCTCGGCCACGGCGGCGGCGAGCGTCTGCTGCTGTTCGCGGGGAGCGAAGCCTTCTATCTTCCTCGCCAGCGGACCGTCGCGGCCTAGCAGGCTCTCGAGGTCATGCATGTGCGCCCTTCAGCGCCGTCAATGCTGGGCGGGCGGCTGCGGTGCAGGCACCGGGGAAGCCGGAGCGGCCGCTGCCGGCGAAGCCACGCCGAGGGGCATCTTGGTGAGGTTGTCCACCTGCGCCTGGCTGAGCACGTTCTGCTGCAGGTCGGCCTCCAGCACCGCGTTGCGGGCGTCATACGCCTTCGCCGGTTCGGTGCGCGGGTCGAGGCCCGCCGGATCCGGGATCATCGCCACCAGCAAGGCGATGTCCTGGGGTGCGAGCTGGGCGAAAGGCTTGCCGAAGTAATACTGCGCCGCCGCGGCGAGACCCTTCACCGGGACAGGTGCGCCGCCCATGGGCACGCCGTTGATGTAGGCCTCCAATATGTCGGTCTTCGGATACTGGGCCTCGACGCTCACGGACATGACACGGAGCTCGATGCCGGAGGCATCCGGATACCAGAGGCGCAGCAGCTTGCGGGTGAGGTTGGCGCCGCTCAGACCCTTGGTCTGGGTATAGAAAGCGGGGTCGAGGGTCGCCAACAGGGTGTTGGGCAGGAATTCGGTGGTGTTGCTCAGGACCAGCTCATGCTTGGAGCCGGCCTTCTCGGCGGCGAAGCGCTGTCCGGCCTGGCGCGCGAGCCACCCGAGGTAACCGGCGTAACCCAATATGGCAAGTACCACGACCAGGATGATGAGCTTGGGGATGAGGCCGACCCCACCGTCGCTGCCGGCGAGCTCGCGGCGACGCTTCATGGCGCGCTGCGTATCAGGGCTGCGGCGCTTCAGGATCTCCCGGATCGTGTGCTCCCCCATGGTCCACCTCTATGTCTGCGGTGCGCGCATTCTAGCATCCTGCGCCGCCGGCCGGCCCCGATGGGTACAGTGGCGGCCCAAGACGATATAATGGACGTCCTGCCGGGATGCGCCCCTCGTGGGCCGTCCTTCCCCAAGAGACACTAGCCACGGATCCCGTAAATGACCAGCAATAAAGCCCTCGCCGACTGGGTCGCCGAAGTAGCGCGACATACCGAACCCGCCCGCATCCACTGGTGCGACGGGTCCCGCGCCGAATACGACAAGTTGGTGGCAGAGATGCTGCAGAGCGGCATGCTGCTGGAGCTGGACCAGAAGACCCATCCCAAGTGTTACCTGCACCGCTCCAATCCCTCGGACGTGGCGCGCGTGGAGCACCTGACGTTCGTATGCACACGAAACGAAGCGGACGCCGGCCCCAACAACCACTGGATGGCGCCCGCCGAGGCCCACACCAAGATGGATGCCCTGTTCAAGGGCTGCATGAAGGGCCGCACCATGTACGTCATCCCGTACTGCATGGGCCCGATCGAGTCGCCGCTGGCGCGCTGCGGTGTCGAGATCAGCGACAGCCCCTACGTGGCTGCCAACATGTACATCATGACCCGCATGGGCGCCCAGGCCCTGAAGCGCATCGAGCGCGAGGGCAAGTTCGTGAAAGGCCTCCACTCCACCGGCGAGCTGGACCCGAACCGCCGCTTCATCATGCATTTCCCCGAGGAGCTCAGCATCCAGAGCTTCGGCTCGGGCTACGGCGGCAACGCACTGCTCGGCAAGAAATGCCATGCGCTGCGCATCGCCAGCTGGCAGGCAAAGGATGAGGGCTGGCTCGCGGAGCACATGCTCATCGTGGGCATCCAGAACCCGCAAGGAGAGACCCATTACATCGCCGCGGCTTTCCCCTCCGCCTGCGGCAAGACCAACCTGGCCATGCTCATCCCGCCCGCCTCACAGAAAGGCTGGAAGGTGTGGACCGTGGGCGACGACATCTGCTGGATGACGCTCGGCAAGGACGGCCGCCTCTGGGCCATCAACCCGGAAGCCGGCTACTTCGGCGTGGTGCCCGGTACCAATCCCAAGACCAACCGTAACGCTTTCGACATGATCCGCCACGACACCATCTTCACCAACGTGGGTGTCACCGCGGACAACCAGCCATGGTGGGAGGGCCTGAAGGACGGCACGCCGGTCACCGACTGGAAGGGCCAGCCCTATGACGGCAAGCATGGCCCGGCGGCGCACCCGAACTCGCGCTTCACGGTCTCCGCCAAGCAGAACCCCAGCTATTCGCCCCACACCGAAGACCCGGCCGGCGTGCCCATCTCCGCCATCGTGTTCGGCGGCCGCCGCGCCGACGTGGCCCCGCTGGTGTACGAGGCCCGCGACTGGAACCATGGCGTGCTGGTGGGTGCCGGCGTCGCCTCCGAGACCACCGCAGCGGCCACCGGCGCGGTGGGCGTGGTGCGCCGCGATCCCATGGCCATGAAGCCCTTCGCCGGCTACAACTTCGCCGATTACTGGGCGCACTGGCTATCCTTCGGCAAGAAGTCCGACAAGCTTCCCAAGATCTTCCACGTGAACTGGTTCCGCCAGGACGCGGATGGCAAGTTCATGTGGCCCGGCTTCGGCGAGAACCTGCGGGTGCTGCACTGGATACTGGACCGTTGCTCAGGCAAGGCCGAGGCGGTGGAGACCCCCATCGGCTTCGTGCCGGCGGACAAGGCCATCGACACCCACGAGCTGGACATCGACCCCAAGACCCTGCATGCCCTGCTCAACATCGACGAAGCCAAGTGGCGCAAGGAGATGCAGGAGCTGGGCGAATATTTCGACAGCTACGGCACGCGCTTGCCCGAGGGCCTCAAGGCCGAGCATGAGCGGGTCACGGCAGCCCTGGGAGACTGAGCCCCTACCCTCGCCCAAAAGAAAAGCCCCGCGAGAGCGGGGCTTTTTATTTGCATAGATAAATGGGGTTCAGTGCATTCGACTGGACTTCGTGCCGGTGTCCACTTTTTCCAAGAGTTCCGGCGGCAGATAGGTGCCGCGGGACGAGAGGTCCGTGAGCCGCAGGTGGTGGTTCACGGTCATCTCCAGCAAGAGATGCTGGCGGGAGATGTCGCTGCCGGCGCCGTCGATGCATATCTCGCATTGGGCGGAGCGGCCGGCCATGGTACGGCCCGGGCGGAGCTCATAGCTCATGCCATCCAGCTGCTGCAGGATCACCTGGCCTTCCACCAGCCTCAGGATGAAGCGGTTGCGGGCCATGTACAGCACGATCTCTTTGTGCGCGTTGAGATCCAGGTTCACGGCGCGGCGCCGCGGCAGGCGCGCGTAATGCTGGTTGAGGCGCGTGGTGAAGCGGCTGGAGGGCGGCACCGCCTCGGAACGCATGGCATGGGGCACCACGGGACGCACGGAACCGCTGGCGGAGCCGCCGGCGCGCAGCTCCCTCCCTAAGGTCTCCAGGATGTCCCGGCGGGACTCCAGGTAATGGATGTAGTGGGTCAGGGTCAGGCGCAGGGCGTTGTCCGAGACCCGGTCGTTGCTGCCGACGGCGAACAGGATGCTGGGCCAGTCGTGCTCGTCCGGCACCTTGTCCACGTCCAGCATGCCCCACAGGTAGCGCAGCCGGGCGCGGGTCTCCATGGCCCGCACCAGGATGTCCACCGAGTTCTTGTGGGAGCGCCGGGTATGGCGCAGCTGACGCTGCACGCCGTGGGCGTCCAGCACCGCGAGCTGCTCGATGGCGTCCGCGGGCACGTCGATGCGGTTGCTCAGGAAGCGATCGTATTGCTGCTCGTCCGCGAACAGCTCCTGCCGGCCGCGCAGCTCCAGGCGCATCGGCCAGGCACGGCGCAAGCCATGGGTGAAGGATCTGAGTGCGGTGAGCATGGCCGTCGCGGCCTCCCTGGTTCCCTGACATAAGCTTAGCCCCCCAGAGGGGGGCTAAACCTTGACGTCCTTCACACTTTACCGGTGATCACCTGAGCCATCACTGGCCGCAGCCGGTGCCGGTGCTGCTCTCCTCCTCGCACTGGTCGCCCGGCAGCTGGATGCCGCTGCCGTTCACGTCGTAGAGCGAGATCTGCTGGAACACCGATACGTCGATGAAGCCGCTGCCCAGGAGACCGCCGGTCTGCTGGTTGGCGGCCGCCTGCTGGCCGGAGTTCTGCACCTGCACGCCGCCGTTCGGCGTGATGCCGATGTCGCCGGCGATGGTAGTGGCCTCGTCCTGTCCGGTGAGCGGCTGGCGCTTCACGTTGGTCAGGTTGAACACCGCCTCGGAGCCCGAGGTGGCGATGAACAGGTTCGCCGAGCCGCCCACGGAACTGGCGG
>DASXYJ010000079.1:0-5351 GCA_036502565.1 Gammaproteobacteria bacterium | reverse complement strand
GGCGCCGGCGGCGGAAGCCGCGGCGGTGACGCCCAAGCCCGTGCAGCCTTCCCTCAACCAGTGGCTGGCGGATGCCAAACATCCCAGCGACACGGACTCCGCTTTCGGCACCCTCTTCTCACTCTGGAACACGGACTATCGACCGGGCCAGAGCGGCGACGCCTGCCACGAAGCCCAGGACGCGGGCCTGCGTTGCTTATATAGACGTGGCACCTGGAACAACCTCAGGGGCTTCGATCTCCCCGCCATCGTGACCCTCACCGACGCGGAGGGCGTGGTGCACCAGCTGGTGATGACCCGCCTGGACGATGCGGGCGTGACCCTGCGGGCCGGTGCCTCCAGCGCGCGCTTCCCGCTCACGGAAGTGGAGCCGCTCTGGTACGGCGAGTTCCTGGTCCTGTGGAGACCGGATCCTCACGCGGCCCATCCCTTGAGCCCCGGCATGAACGGCGGCAACGTGGCTT
The DNA here is from genome assembly GCA_036502565.1 of Gammaproteobacteria bacterium. Classification (GTDB taxonomy): domain Bacteria; phylum Pseudomonadota; class Gammaproteobacteria; order Natronospirales; family REEB76; genus DASUBN01. The sequence goes on along the minus strand of DASXYJ010000079.1, from coordinate 4,887 downwards.
GGCTGCGCTCGCAACTGGCGACCCTGCAGCTCATGCGCGACGATGACGGCAATAGCTACGACGCTGACCTCACCAGCGCCGTGAAGCGCTTCCAGAGCACCCAGCACATGCAGGTGGACGGCATCGCAGGCGAAGAGACGCTGGTGCGGCTTTCCACGGCACTACCGGCCGCTGGCACGCCGTTGCTGGCAGGCGGAGGCCACTGATGTCCCTCATCCTCGATGCCCTGCGCAAATCCGAACGCGTCCGGCACCAGAGCCTGACGGGCCAGCTCAGCGCGGGTGAGACACCGGCAGGGCCGGGCCGGTTGCCGGTGCCTTGGGTCACGCTCATCGGTGTGATCTTGGTGGTCAACGCCCTTCTATTGTTCTTCTTCTGGCCGCGCTCCGCCCCGGCTCCAGTGCCCGCGCCGGTGGTGAACGCACCCGCGACGCCGCAAGCTTACCGGCCCAGCGTGCGCCCCCTGGCCCAGGAGACGGACGACGTGGTGACGTCGCAGGCCTCGCCCCAGGCCAGCGCCGCGCTGCCGCCTGTCTCGCCGCAGCCTTCCGCGGTGCAGACGGCTCCGGTCACGCTGCCGGCAGCGGCCCTGCCGCCGGCGATCGATGCACTGCCTGAGGACGTCCGCCAATCCCTGCCGGTACTGCACCTGGACGTGCACGGCTACGCCGGGAATCCCAAGGACCGTTTCGTGGTCATTAACCTGAAGCAGTACCACATCGGCGACAGCGTGGCCGGCGGGGTGCTGCTGAAGGACATCGTGCCCCAGGGCGCGGTGCTGGAATACCGGGGCAGCCTGTTCCTGCTGCCTGCTTCATAAGCAGAAAGTCCCAAACCAATCGAAAGGGAAAAGTCATGCGTACGCTCGCCGTATCGTTCCTGTCCGCCCTGTTGCCGCTGGCCGCCCTCGCCGCCGACTCACCCAAGTTCAGCGAGGACAAGCTCAGGAGCACCATCCAGACGCTCTCGGCCGATAGCTTCGGCGGGCGCGCGCCGGGCAGCGAGGGCGAGAAGCTCACGCTCGACTACATCACCGGCCAGTACCAGAAGTACGGCCTCACTCCCGGCAACGGCGGTTCCTTCCTGCAGGAAGTGCCCATGAAGCAGATCACCGCGGACCCTGACACCACGCTGGTGGTGAGCGGCGGCGGCAAGGGTCCCTATACCTTCGCCTACGGTGACGACATGGTGGTGAGCTCGCCGCGCACCGATGCCACTGTCATCCTCAAGAAGAGCGAGCTGGTGTTCGCCGGCTACGGCATCGTGGCGCCGGAATACAAGTGGAACGACTACGCGGGCCTCGACGTGAAGGGTAAGACCGTGGTGGTGCTGGTCAACGATCCCGGCCATGTGGATGCGAAACTCTTCGACGGCAAGGCCATGACCTACTACGGCCGCTGGACCTACAAGTACGAGGAAGCCGCGCGCCAGGGCGCCGCCGGCATCCTCATCGTGCACGACACCGAGCCCGCGGGTTATCCCTGGGAAGTGGTGCATGGCAGCTGGACCGGACCCCTGGAGGAACTGCAGCCTGAGGGCGGCTACCAGCTCGCCATCCAGGGCTGGGTCACCCACGATAGCGCCGTGAAGATCTTCGGCGCCGCCGGCATGAAGCTGGAGGACGCCATGGCGGCCGCCGCCAAGCCCGGCTTCAAGGCTGAGGACCTGAAGCTCAGCGCCGACCTCACCCTGCACGACACCGTGAAGGACATCGTGTCCCACAACGCGGTGGGCCTGGTGAAGGGCAGCACGCATCCCGAGGACGTGGTGGTGTACACCGCCCATTGGGACCATCTTGGCATGCGCACCGGCGCTGACGGCAAGACCGAGGTGTTCCACGGCGCCGTGGACAACGGCTCCGGCATCGCCGGCCTGCTGGAGATCGCCCGCATCATGGCTCAGTCCAAGCCGCAGCGCAGCGTGCTGTTCGTGGCCACCACCTCCGAGGAACAGGGCCTGCTGGGCGCCGCATACTACGCGAAGCATCCGCTGTTCCCGCTGGCCCACACCGTGGCCGACCTGAACATGGACGTGCTCGACACGTACGGCAAGACCCGCGACGTTACCGTGCGCGGCCGCTTCATGTCCGGCGTGGACGACGTGCTGCAGGCCCAGGCCAAGCAGCAGGGTCTCGCGGTGGAACAGGACTCGGATCCGGGCAAGGGCATGTACTTCCGTGCTGACCACTTCGAGTTCGCCAAAGCCGGCGTGCCCGCGCTCAGCATCGCGCTCGGCACCGACTACGTGGGCCATCCCACCGGGTGGGGTCTCGAGCAGCAGCACGGCTACACTGCCAACCGTTATCACAAGCCGGCCGACGTTTACTCCCCGTCCTGGGACCTCGCCGGCATGCTGCAGCAGCTCGACCTGATGTACGGCACCGGCCGTGCCCTGGCTGATTCGAGCAGTTGGCCCGCCTGGAAACCCGGCGTGCCTTTCGCGTCCAAACGAGAGGCGGAACGGCCCTCCAAGCCGTGATTTCCTGCTGAAAACCGCTGCCGGCCGGGGGTTCTTCTATCCCCGCCCGGCAGCGGCAGGTAGAATCCCCGTGCACCCGACGCAGGTCCCCGCCGGGATTCCTATAAGAAGTCATGCACATCCTGATCGTCGATCACTCCAAGGTGGTGCGCACCGTCTGGAACAAGATGGTGGCCGACCTTGGGCATCAGAGCCTCACCGTGTCCAGCGCAGAGGAAGCCCTGGCCGTGCTCGACGGCCAGGAAGTGGAATTCATCTGCGCCTCGCTCTCGCTGCCCGGCGAGAACGGCATCGGTTTCTGCAAGCGGGTGCGCGCACTGCCCAAGCACCACAAGACTCCGTTCATCCTGCTCACCTCAACCCAGGACCGGACCCTGCGCCAGGAGGCCTTCGAGGCCGGCGTCACCGAGATCCAGGAGAAGATGGACAAGGAGCAGCTGGAGGCGCGCCTCAAGCAGTACCTGTCCGAGGAGCAGCAGGAACTCTCCGGCCGCGTGCTGTACATCGAGGACAGCATGGTGGCGGCGCACATCATGATCAAGATCCTGCGCCACATGAACCTGCAGGTGGATCACTTCCGCAGCGCCGACGAGGCGCTGGCCTCTTTCGAGAAGTACGACTACGACCTGATCGTCAGCGACATCCTGCTGGAGGGGGTGATGAGCGGCGTGGGCCTGGTGAACCGGGTGCGCAGCTATCTCTCCGACAAGCGCCGCGTGCCGGTACTGGCGCTCTCCGGCATGGACGAGACCTCGCGGCGCATCGAGCTGTTCCGCCTCGGCGTCAACGACTACATCGCCAAGCCGCCGGTGGAGGAGGAAGTGCGCGCACGGGTGCGCAACCTCATCTTCAGCAAACAGCTCTTCGACCGGGTGCAGGCGCAATCGCGCCAGCTCTACCTGCTGGCCATGCAGGACCCGCTGACCGGCCTGGCCAACCGCACCGCCCTGAACGAATCCGGCTCCAAGTATTTCACCGAGGCCACGGACGCCGACGCGCACCTGAGCCTGCTCATCATCGACCTCGACCATTTCAAGGCCATCAACGACAACCATGGCCACACCGCCGGCGATAACGTGCTGGCCAAGATCGGCGCCATGCTCAGGCAGTCCTGCAGCACGGATGACTTGGCGGCGCGGGTGGGCGGCGAGGAGTTCATCCTGCTGCTCAACGATTGCGGCGCGGAAGAAGCCGCCAAGCGGGCCGAGAAGATCAGGAAAGACATAGAGAAGCTCAAGCCCGACGGCATGTCCGTCACCGCCAGCATCGGCGTCACCTCGCGTCCCCTGGGCAAGGACGTGGGTTTCGACGACCTTTTCAAGGTCGCCGACCGCGCCGTCTACGAAGCCAAGAACCAGGGAAGAAACCGCGTCGTGACCATGTTGTATTCCTGACGCGGCAGTCGTTCACCGTCACGGAGCCCTCATGTTGGAAAAACCCGCCAATTTCGAGACCACCTGCGTCCACGCGGGACGCCAAGTCGACCCCACCACCGGCGCCGTGAGTCCGCCCATCCACCTCTCCACCACCTTCGAGCGCAAGCCGGATTATTCGGCGGAAGGTTACATCTATGGGCGCAGCGCCAACCCCAACCGTGACCAACTGGAGACCTGCCTCGCGGCGCTGGAAGGCGGCGCCTCGGCGATGGCCTTCGCCTCCGGCGCGGCGGCCTGCTCGGCGGTGTTCCAGTCCCTGAAGCCGGGCGACCATGTGGTCTGCACCCGCGACGCCTACCACGGCGTGCTGCGCATCCTGCGGGAGATCATGAGCGGCTGGGACCTGAAGGTGAGTTACGTGGACGCCAGCGACCTGGACGCACTGCGGGCCGCCGTCATCCACGACACGCGCCTCATCTGGGTGGAGACCCCCTCCAACCCGCTGCTCAAGCTCACCGACATCGCCGCGGTGGCGGACATCGCGCATCGCGCCGGCGCCTACGCGGTCTGTGACAGCACCTTCGCCACGCCGGCGCTGCAGAACCCGCTGGCGCTGGGCATGGACCTGGTGATGCACAGCACCACCAAGTACATCGGCGGCCACAGCGACGTCACCGGCGGCGCGCTGGTGGCACGCGAGGCGGGAACCTGGACGGAGCGCTTGCGTTTCCTGCAGGGCACCATCGGCGCGGTGCCCTCGCCCTTCGACTGCTGGATGCTGCTGCGCGGCACCGCCACCCTGGGCGTACGGCTTCAGGCCCAGAGCGCCACGGCGCTGAAGCTGGCACGCTGGCTGGAGAAGCATCCCAAGGTGGAGCAGGTGTTCCATCCGGGCCTGGAGTCGCACCCGCAACATGCCCTGGCCCAGCGCCAGATGCGTGGTTTCGGCGCCATGCTATCCTTCAACGCCCGCGGCGGCGAAGCCGCGGCGCGCCAGGCCACCACCCGAGTGAAACTTTTTACCCGCGCCACC
>DASXYJ010000078.1:0-5552 GCA_036502565.1 Gammaproteobacteria bacterium | reverse complement strand
GGACCCGGCTGATCCACCTGCCACAGCCCGCCGCCGCAAGCAGGGCAGCTATAGGGCGTGCGCTCGCCCAGGGCCTCGACGCTGCCGATGCCGCCCACCACCCGCTCGGCGATCTCCGCCTCGGCGCGCACGTCCCGCGGTATGGAGCGGGCCTTGCGCGGCGCCGCGCGCACCAGCCCTTCCAGCAAGCGGCCCATGCCGGCCAGCGGCACGCAATAATCCACGTCGACGTTGTTCAGCGCGTTCTCCGGCATGCCGGGATAGGCGGCGTCTTTCGGGTCTTGCACCACCGTGACCCCGCCGCAGCGCTTGATTGCCATGAGTCCCGCGGTGCCGTCATCCAGCATGCCGGTCAGCACCACACCGATGACACGCGGTCCGTGCGCCACCGCCGCCGAACGGAACAGCGGATCGACGGCGGGCCGGAAACGGTTCTCGCGCGCGCCCCGGGTCAAGGAGAGCGTGCCGTCCTTCACCAGCAAGTGATGATCGGCCGGGGCGAGATAGATGTGGCGCGGCGCGATGCGCTCCCGGTCTCTGGCGAAGCCGCAGATGAAGGCATGGTGCCGGCACAGCCGCGACAGGAGCGCCTGGCCGGTGTTGTCCGGGGAGATGTGCTGCACCAGGAAGAGCGATGCCGGCAGGCCGGCAGGCCATTGGCCGATGAGGGTGTCGAGAGCTTCGAGACCTCCGGCGGAGGTGCCGATGACGATGATGTCGCGGCCTTTGCTGGCCATCTAACACACTCTGATGTGGCGCCGCGATGCACAGGCCACGGCGCCGGAAGGCGCGGACATCGCGCCTGTGGATGCTCATCCTAGGACAGCGATGCCCGGCGTGGACGTGCGCCGCGTCACGCTAGCCGCGATGCGATGCCAGAGTCAGTGAGACGCAGTCGCGCGCTGGGGAGCCGTGACCGCCGGCACCGGGATATGCGCTTCGATGCGTACGCCATGGCCGGGTTGGCTGCGGAACTCGAAGCGGCCTTGCAGCGCGATGATCCTCTCCCGCATGCCGAGCATGCCCATACCCAGGCCCGGCCCGGCAGCGGCAGGATCGAAACCCTGGCCATCGTCCTCGATGATCAGGTGCACCTCGCTCTCCCGGCGCGCCAACCGCAGGCTGAACTTGCTGGCGTGGGCGTGTCTGGCGACGTTGGTCAGCGCTTCCTGCGTCACGCGGAACAGGGCGATATCCACGGTCTCGCCGAGGCCGCCGAATTCGCCCTCGAGCATGACTTCGCAGGCCACGCTGCGATGCCGTTCGCCCCACTGCAGCACCAGTTCGCGCAGGCTCTCGGCGAGTCCCACGGCATCGAGCATGGTGGGTCGCAGGCGCAAGAGGATGCGGCGCAGCGCGTTCTGCATCTCGGCGGTGATGGCGTTGATGGCGCGTATGCCGGCACGGGTCTGCGGCTGCATGTGCCGCTCGGTGGTGATCATGACCGCGGTCTCGGCGGAGATGGCCCGGAACGAGGCGCCCAACTCATCGTGCATCTCGCACAGGATGTTGCGGCGGTCCTCTTCCAGGAGCGCGAACATGCGGCGCGTGAGATCGCGGTTCTGCTTCAGCAGTCTCTGCGCCAGCCGTTCCGCTTCCTGGGTCTGGCGCAAGGTCTCGCGGCGGGCCGTGACGTCGGTGATGGTCACGAGACAGGTCTGGTTGATGTCCTGGTGCACCGCCGAGATCTGGGCCCAGAAGCGGGTGCCGTCGGGCCGCTGCAACTCGAACTCGTATTCCTGGGTCAGATCGTCCTGGAACACCCCGTTGAGGAAGGCGGCGAATTCCGCGCCGGAGCCGGCGGTGACGCGGCTGCCCAGGCGCTGGTGGCGCAGTTCCGTCTCGCGCTCGCCCAGGAGCGCGGCTGCGCTCTGGTTGAGTTCCAGGATCGCGCCGCTGGAAGTGAGGGTGAGATAGGCGATGGGGGCGAAGTCGTAGAGCGCCGTGTAGCGGGTCAGGGAGGCATGCAGTTCGGCGCGGACCTTGCGCAGCTCCGCGTTCTGCATCTCTAGTTCGACCTGGTGGACCTGGAGCGCGTGCAGCTGTCGGCGCGCATCGATGCCCGCGCGCGCGGCGGTGCCGGGCCCGGCCCGGCCACGCTTGCGGTCCGCAGGCCGATCGGGCTGCGGAACTGTCGGCTTGTCCTTGTTCCCCATCATGGTCTCGGTCTTGCGCGGGTGCGTCTACGGGTCCTGGGGCGAAACTTCGGCGTCACCAGATTCAGGTCCGGTGGCGGTGCAGGTGATGACGACTCCGTCGATGACGTTCGCCAAGGTCCGGTAAGGCATGATCTTGACGCGGAAGCGGCGGCCGTCGCGGGTCACGACCTGTTTGTCTGAGAATACTAGCGTGCGCAGTACTTGCCCCGCATCGTCCTGCAAATCCGGATATGACAAATCGCTGACGATATCGGTCAACGGCCGGCCCACGTCGCTGGCGATGAGCCTGAATATGCGGGTGGCGCTGTCCGTGAAGAGCCGCACCCGCAGTCGCGCATCCAGGAACACGGCGAGGAGCGCCGTGCTGTCCAGCAGGTTCTTCATGTCGCTGGTGGCGCGGGTCAGTTCATCCACCCGCGCCTGCAGCTCGGCGTTGACGGTGCCAAGTTCCTCGTTCATGGACTGCATCTCCTCCTTCGAGGTGGTCAACTCCTCGTTGGTGGATTGCAGCTCCTCGTTGGTGGACTGGAGCTCCTCGTTGGCGGACTTGAGTTCCTCCTCGGTGGTGCTGACGTTCTCGCGGATGCTGCGGTTCTCTTCATGGGCGTGCCGCAGGGCCTCGTGCAGTTCCACCGAGCGCCGCACCGAGAGCGGCTCCTTGCTGCGCTTGCCCTCCACCGGCGGCTGCGAGGCCGCGAAGGTGATGAGCAGCATGCCGCGCAGTTCCAGCGGCCGGTCGAGGAAACGCACGGCGATCTCGACGGCGGCGCGCTTCTTCTTGGGGCCGCGCTGCACGATGCAACTGAACTCGGCTTTCTGCCGCAGCGACTTGTCGATGAGTCCGCTCACCTCTATGCGCAGGTCATCGCGGATCATGGCGTGGATGTTCCAGTTGGCCTTACCCGCCGCAGGCTCCAGGTATTCACCGCTGCGGCCGCTGATGTACAGCACGTCACCGTCGCCGTTCACCAGCACCGCGGTAGGCGAGAAACGCTGCAACAGCAGCTGCTCGGCCAAGGTCTGCAGTTTGGCGGCGGGCCGCGCGGTCTCCACCGCGGGGATGTTCATCAGGCGCAGACGCGCGTTGGGGAACTCCATGGGGCTGGTGGAATGGCCTTGCTGGCGCTCATAGAGCGGCAACTTCGACTTCATCTGCCGGAACAGGTTGGTGGCATGGCCGATGGTCTCGGCATGGCCGAGGAACAGGATCCCCGCCGGATTCAGGCTATAGTGGAACAGCGCCAACACCTTCTTCTGCAGCTCGGTCTCGAAGTAGATGAAGAGGTTGCGGCAGGTGAGGATGTCCAAGCGGGTGAAGGCCGGGTCGTGGATCACGTCCTGCACCGCGAAGGTGACCATCTCGCGGATCTCGGTGTTGATGCGATAGCGGTTGCCTTCCTGGGTGAAATAGCGGCTGAGACGCTCCACCCCCACGTCCTTGGCGATGCTGGCCGGGTAGACGCCGGCGCGGGCGGCCTCGATGGCATCGCTGTCGAGATCGGTGGCGAATATCTGCAGGCTGTAGGGCGCCGTGGACTTGCTCTTGGCGAGGGCCTGGCGGAACGCGATGGCGAGGGTATAGGCCTCCTCGCCGCTGGAGCAGCCCGCGACCCAGGCCCGCAGCGCCTGGCCCTGCGGATGGCGCTTCATGAGCGCCGGTATGACCTGGTCCCGCAGGTGGTTCCAGGCGGCCGGATCGCGGAAGAAGTTGGTCACGCCGATGAGCATCTCCTGGAACAGGAGATCCAGCTCCTGGGGGTTGTCCCTCAGGAATTGCAGGTAGCGTTCCGCGGTCTCGAACTGGTGGACGCGCATGCGCCGCTCGATGCGGCGCTGCAGCGTGGCCTTCTTGTACAGCGAGAAGTCGTGGCCGGTGCGCACCCGCAGCAGGGTGATGAGCCGGCCCATGTCGCCGCGCACCGCTATGTCCAGGTCCGGCGAGGAGCCGCCGGCTTCGACGACATCGTGATGGCGGGCCAGGATCCGCGCCGGCAGTTCCTCGACCGGCGCCACCGCGTCCATGTGCTTGGAGTCGATCACGCTGCGGGGCATGCTGTCGAACTCGGCGCTGCGCGGGTCCTGCACACCGACGAAGCCGCCGCGGGCGCGGATGTCGCGGCAGCCGCGGGTGCCGTCCATGCCCATGCCCGAGAGCACGATGCCGATGGCGAGCTGCCGGCTGTTGTCGGCCAGCGAGGAGAAGAAACGGTCGATGGGCAGGGAAAGACCGCGGGAACTCTTGGCGAGCTTGCTGAGTTGCAGCTTGCCATCGCGGATGGTCATGTCGCGGTTCGGCGGGATCACGTATACGCAATCGCGGCGCACCGTCATGCCGGACACGGCCACGGACACCGGCATGGGGGTGGCCCGCTGCAGCAACTCCGGCAGCATGCCCTTGTGGCGCGGATCCAGGTGCTGGACCACCACGAAGGCCATGCCGGTGCCGACGGGCACGGCCCGGAAGAACTTCTCCAGCGCACTGAGACCGCCGGCGGAGGTGCCGATACCGACGGTCGGGAAGGGTTGCAAGGCCCAGTCTGCGCCGGCAGCTTTCGCGGGCCGTCCCTTGCTCGCCGCGGGCTTACGGTTCTTGGAAGGGCGTTTCGCTGGCTTGGCTTTCAAGAGGCGTGCCGCCGACTTTGGATGGGGCCTGAGCCTGATGTTTCAATCGTAACATGCCCGGTGCAGGGTCATGGCGCGCCACGCATCCACGCATCCACGCATCCACGCATCCACGCATCCACGCATCCACGCATCCACGCATCCACGCATCCACGCATCCACGCATCCACGCATCCACGCATCCACGCATCCACGCATCCACGCATCCGGGATGCATAGCAGACCGTGACGACTCCTGCCAAGGAGCGCTGATATCCGCTCGATGAGGTGGACGCGTGGCTGGGCTTCTTAACTTATTGCATCCGGCGGCGCGATTAGTGCGGCGGTTCGCAGTCGGCGCGGGGCCCGGCCCCTAGCATGGGACTTGGCACCACCACGAGACGCGGACATGGAGAAGAACCCCTGCCCGCCGCGCACCCATGGCGGCTGAGACCATCCCACCCCCCGGCGAGTACGATCCGGCACAGCTGCCCGAGTACAAGCCGCTCGCGGCCTACGGCCTGATCGGCGATACCCGCTCGGCCGCACTGGTGGGCGACGACGGCGCCATCGACTGGCTGTGCCTGCCGGACTTCGACAGCCCCGGCGCGTTCGCGGCGCTCCTGGACCCCCGCGCCGGACATTTCTCGGTGCGGCCCACCAAGCCCTTCCGCAGCCGCCAGTACTACGAGCCCGGCACCAACGTGCTGTGCACCGAGTTCCACTGCCAGGGCGGGGGGCGGCTGTGCCTGCGCGATTCCATGCCCATGGTCCACGAGCGGCGCCTGCCGG
>DASXYJ010000077.1:0-4474 GCA_036502565.1 Gammaproteobacteria bacterium | reverse complement strand
GATCAAGGAAGCCCAGGCCCAAGGGCTCACCGAGGCGATCGTGCTCGGCTGGGACAAGGAAGGCAGCATGTACCTGAAGACGTCCTGCGCCGATGGCCCCAGCATGCTGTGGCTGCTGGAGCAGGCGCGGGACGTGGTGCTGATGGAAGGCCGGGAGCAGGACTGACGGCTTGCGCGTGGGATAGAATGCCGGGGAGGAGTCCCCATGAACACCACGCGCCGGCGGATACGCAACGCCGTGACTTCCGCCCTGCTGGCGGTCCTGTGCGGCTGCATGTACGTCAGCCACGATAGGACAAAGGACCCGGCATTCCAGGACCTGGTGGGCAAGAGCTTCACCACGGTGCAGGACGCGGCGCTGATCGGCGATGCCTGCATCCCGAACTACGCCGCGAAGGATTGCCAGCAGCTGCAGGTGCTGGGCGGCTTCTATTACGCCCGCGGCGGAGCCCAGGGCTGGCACCAGATCAAGGTGCCGGGGGACCAGGCTGCCGTGACGAGCGCAGCCGCCGCCGGCGGCAAGCTGAGCTTCGTGCCGAAGGGCACCCCGCTCACCATCGTGCAGGTGATCAGCCGCAGCCTCGGCGAGGAGCGGCGCTGCTGGGTGATCTACGCGAAGCTGGCGGGCTTGGCCCCGGACACGGTGGCGGAGATCCCGGCCTGCTTCCAATGGGCGCCGGAATCCACGCCGCTATGGTTCCAGGCGGTGGAACTGCCGCACAAGGCCTATGAGAAGGTCAGTTACGACTACGAAGACCAGCCGCCGCTGCCGGTAGCCACCTATCTGGCGCAACCCGCCAGCGCCCCGAACCCCTAATCGAAGATACAGACAGCAAGCCTGGCTGCGCGATGCGCGGCCCGGGCCCGCTATCGCCTGGAGGAAGCCTTTTGGATATCGAAGCAGCACAGAAGGCGCTGGCCCGGTCCGTGGCCAAGCGCCGCCAGTGGCGCGCGGATGCGCGCGAGGATTTCGCCTTCGTGGCAGGACACCAATGGAGCGAGGACGATGCCTCGCAGATGGACCAGGCGCTCAGACCGCGCACCACCTTCAACAACATCGCCCCGGTGGCGGACGCCATCGCGGGACACGAAGTGGCGAACAGGCAGGAAGTGAGCTTCCTACCTCGACGGGAGGGCGCCTCGGGCGTCAACGAGGTGCTGACGGCGGCGGCCGAGTGGGTGCGCGAGGAATGCGACGCGGAGCAGGAGGAGTCCGATGCCTTCTACGACTGCACGGTGTGCGGCGAGGGTTGGACGGTGACGGAGCTGGACTACGACGTGGACCTGGACGGCCGCATCGAGGTGATGCGGGTGGATCCGCTGGAGATGGACGTGGACCCTTCCGCCAGCCGCAAGAACCACGCCGAAGCGAAGTGGGTGTGCCGCTCCAAGGTGTATGACCGCAAGGACGCCCAGGCGCTGTGGCCGGAATGCGAGCTCGCGGCGCCGGACGGCATGCGGGGATCGGACAGCCCGGTGGACGTGATCGCGGCGGCCTTCTATCGCGCCGATTCCGGCGGCGGCGGACGCGACAAGGGCGCGGACAAGGTGATCGTGCACGACTTCCAGTGGTGGGAGCACGAACCGGTGTACCGGGTGCCGGTGGAGCAGATGGGACCGGAGCGGGCGTTCCTGATGGTGAATACTCCGGACGAGAGCCAGAGCGAAGGTGGCGGCATGCCGCGACCGCTGTTACCGGCACAGAGGCTGCAGCCGGATGCCCAGGGCTTGATCACGCTGGACGGGGACGAATACGGGCGGGTGAAACCGCTGCTGGACGGGGTACAGGTGCTGAAGCAGAAGCGGCGGCGCTACCGGCGCATGTACTTCAGCGGCGGCGAGGTGCTGGAGACCCGCGACACGCCCAGCGGCGAGAGCTTCACCTACAAGGCCATGACGGCGAAACGTGACCGCAAACTGAAGTGCTGGTACGGCATCGTGCGATCCATGAAAGACCCGCAGCGCTGGGCCAATAAGTTCATGTCCTCGATGCTGGAGATCGTGGCGACCTCGGGCAAGGGCGGCATCCTGTACGAGCCGGACGCATTCCTGAACATCCGCGAGGCGGAGGAGGACTGGGCCGACCCTTCGCGCAACGTGGCCATGACCGAAGGAGCCATCGCGGCCAACAAGATCATGCCGCGGCCCGTGAACGAGATGCCGCCGCAGATGATGGGGCTGATGCAGTACTGCGAGCAGTCGCTGAGGGCGGTGGCGGGGATGAACCCGGAGGTGATGGGCCTGTCCCAGGCCCTCGATCCCTCGGGAGTGATGGAGGAGGGCAGGCGCCAGTCGGGACTGAACATGCTCGCCTATCTGTTCGATGGATTGAGGCGCTATCGCAAGGACCAGGGGCGGCTGCTGTTGAAGATGATCCGCTGCTACATCCCGCAGGGGCGGCTGATACGCATGGCGGGACCGGAGGGGATGCAATACGTGCCGCTGGTCTATGACGACGGCACAGCTGAATACGATGTGATCGTGGACGAGGCGCCCACGGCACCGAACGTGAAGCAGCGGACCTGGGATGCATTCACCTTGCTGGCGGGACAGCTGCCGCAACTGGTGACGCCGCAGGTGGCGCTGATCGCGCTGGACTATTCGCCGTTCCCGCAGGCCATGGTGCAGAAGATGAAGCAGCAGGCCCAGACCGCAGTGCCGCCGCCTGCCGCACCGCCGCCCCCTGACCCGATGGCACAGGCGGAGGTGGCCAACCTCAATGCCTCGACGGCATTGAAGGCGGCGCAGACAGACAAGACGCGGGCTCAGACGCTAGGACAGATACCGAGCCGTTGAGGATGGCGGCGCCCGCCGCGGGACGGCGTCCCAGGCGGGCGCCTGCCGAGGGTCACTGCTCCACGTCGTTCTTGGCGTCTTCCAGATCGCTGAGGGCCTGCTTGGCCAATGAGCGCGCGTCGGAGACGTTGTGCTGGTTCAGACCGTTCTTGGCTTCGTCGAGCGCCTGGGACAGGAGGCGATGTTCATCGCTGTCCGCCGGCACGTCGTTGAGGGCGCCGTTGCCCATGCGCTTGCAGGGATCATCCATGCTCGCGTCGTAGCCGGGCCCCTGCGGGCCGACCAAGCAGTTGACGACGTGACGCAGGTTCTCCTGGACGCCAGTGATGTCCTTGGCGGCATAAGCCTTGTCGGCGTGCTGCACCGCGGTGTCGATCTCCTGGCCGGTGTAGCCATTGAAGGTGGCCTTGGGGCCGCCCTGCGTGTTGTTCAGCGCGGGGGTCTGGGTACCCACGGCATAGACCGCGGCAGCGGCGGTGAGGGAGGCGAAGGCGAGGACGGTGGTATGGAACTTCTTCATCTTGTGCTCCTGTGCGCGACGGATAGGGGTCTGTAATTAGAACCGCTCGGCGCCACGGCGTCGAATGCAATTGACAGTTCGCGTGGGCCGACTCCGGTCATGTCTTGGTGCATGCAACGCGGACGTAAAACATCGGGAAGATCTATCTATGCAGTACGACAAGCCTAAGGAGTGACGATGAGTGCGATGCCCCAATTGAGCGAAGCGGAGACCAAGTACTTCGAGAGCGGCGGCGAGGACGTGGCTCCCGCGCTGCAGGACGCATCCTCCGGCGACGAGCCGGGAGAGCATGACGAAGCGGCGCCGGCGGACGGGAGTGCCAGCGACGCCGCGGATGCGGCAGCGGAACCACGTACGGAACGGGAGAGTCGCGACAGCCGCTTCGTGCCCTTGCAGGCCCTGCAGGAGGAGCGCGCGGAGAAGAAGCAGCTGCGGGAGGAACTGCGGCAATACCGGGAATGGCAGGCCCAGCTCACGCAACGTCTGCAACAGATGCCCCAGGGCCAGCAGCCGCAGACACCTGACCCCCAGACGCAGCCCTTGGACTACATCAACCATGTGTTGGGGAGCGTGCAGAACTCCACGGCAGAACTGCAGCAATGGCGGCAGCAACAGGAACTCGCGAGCCAGCAGCGTGCCACGGTCCAGCAGTACGCGGACTGGGCACGGGGCCAGGAGGCTGAATTCAGCAAGGCGCAGCCGGAGTACCGGGATGCCTACCGTTTCGCGGCGGAGAGCCGCGACAAGGAATTGCAGGCGCTGGGCTACACGGATGCGGCGGCGCGCGCCAACATCGTGCGCATGAACACCGCGGAGATCATCCACAACGCGGCCAGCCAAGGCCGCAATCCGGTTGAGCTGGTGTGGGAATACGCGCGGGCGCGGGGGTTCGCGCCGAAAGGCGCACGCAGCGCCGAGGGCCAGGCGAAGATCGCCGCGGGCCTGCAGGCGGGAGGCGGGAAGTTGAACCGCGGCGGGGAGACGGGCGAAGGCGACCTGAGCGCCAGGGACCTGGCAGGGATCAGCGACCCTGAGGAATTCGAAAAGGCATGGAAGCGGGTGTTCGGGAGGCGGCGCTGAGTCCGGCCCCCATACCACCCGACGCGCTCTGGGTGTCTAGCGGGTACGTCCCCCGGGTCCTCTCAGGCTTTGAGCTGG
>DASXYJ010000076.1:0-5276 GCA_036502565.1 Gammaproteobacteria bacterium | reverse complement strand
TCCGGGGCCGTTCCCGACGGCCCGCTCGCTGCTTCGCAGCTCGCCCCTGCGTGCTTTCCTGGGCCGCTTCCGAAGATCGTTCACTTATGGCAAGCATCCCAAAAGAAAAAGGCCCCGGAGGGGCCTTTTTCTTGAGCGGCTTCTTCAGCCCCCCATTTGTTTCTCTCTGATCTCATCCAGCTGCTTGCAGTCGATGCATTGGGTGGCGGTGGGACGGGCCTCCAGGCGGCGGATGCCGATCTCGACGCCGCAGGTCTCGCAGTAGCCGTAGTCGTTGGCGTCCAGGTTCCCCAGGGCCTCGTCGATCTTCTTGATGAGCTTGCGCTCGCGATCGCGGGTGCGCAGTTCCAGGCTGAACTCGGATTCCTGGGTGGCGCGGTCATTCGGGTCCGGGAAGTTGGCGGCCTCGTCCTGCATGTGGTGCACGGTGCGGTCCACTTCCTCCATCAGCTCACGCTTCCAGCCGCGCAGGATCTCGCGGAAGTGGGCGCGCTGGGGGTCGTTCATGTAGGGCTCGCCCTTCTTCATGGGATAGGGCGTGAAGCCACGGAACATGTCGCCAGCGCCGCTACGGGTCTTGCGGGGCGCCGACTTGGCCGGGGCAGGCGCAGCCTTCTTGGCGGCGGCCTTGGGTGCGGCCTTCACGGCCGGCTTTTTGGCCGGTTTCGCGGTGGCTGCCTTCTTCTTTACCGGCATCTGGAGACTCCTGGGCCTTATCAAAAAGCGGGCGGTGTTATACCGGATTGGGGAGGGGGGCGCAAGTTTGCCCCGGCGAGGCCCGGCTTACGGGAGTACCACCGCGGCAGGGGCCTGCCAGCCGGTGGCCCGGTGCTCGGCCACCACGGTGGTGAAGATCCCGCCGCGCACGTTGAACTCCGCGGTGAGCCTCATGAACTTGGGCGAGAGGGTCCGGGAAAGGTCATCGAGGATACGGTTGGTGACGTCCTCGTGGAAGTGTCCCTCGTCACGGAAACTCCACATGTAGAGCTTCAAGGCCTTGAGTTCGACGCAGAGCCGGTCCGGGACGTACTCGAGCAGCATCTCGGCGAAGTCCGGCTGGCCGGTCTTGGGACACAGGCAGGTGAACTCGGGCATGCGGATGCGGATGGTATAATCCCGGCCTTCGCGCGGGTTGGGGAACGTCTCGAGTTCTTTGCTGGGTTGGGTGGTCATCAGGGGCCATCGAGCTCTGCGTTTCCGGGCGGCGATACTTTACACTACCCGCTCAATACTGGCCATTTTTTCAGCACCGGCGAGGCACATGCGGCTCTCCAAGATAAAGCTCGTGGGTTTCAAGTCCTTCGTTGACCCCACCCAGATCCAATTCCCCAGCAACCTCGTGGGCATCGTCGGTCCGAACGGCTGCGGCAAGTCCAACACCATCGACGCCGTGCGCTGGGTGCTGGGCGAGACTTCCGCCAAGAACCTGCGCGGCGACTCCATGGCGGACGTGATCTTCAACGGCTCCTCGGCGCGCAAGCCCGTGGGCACCGCCTCCGTGGAACTGGTGTTCGACAACTCCGACGGCGCCATCGGCGGCCAGTACGCCAGCTATGCGGAAGTCTCGGTGCGCCGTGAAGTGGTGCGCGACGGCACCTCCAACTACTACCTGAACGGCGTGCGCTGCCGCCGCCGCGACATCACCGACCTGTTCCTCGGCACCGGCTTGGGGCCGCGCAGCTACGCCATCATCGAGCAGGGCACCATCTCGCGCCTGGTGGAATCCAAGCCGGACGAGTTGCGCGTGTTCTTGGAAGAGGCCGCCGGCATCTCCAAGTACAAGGAGCGCCGCCGCGAGACCGAGAACCGCATCCAGCACACCAAAGAGAACGTCGAGCGCCTCAACGACCTGCGCGACGAGGTGGAGAAGCAGATCGAACGCCTGCAGCGCCAGGCGCGCGCGGCCGAGCGTTACAAGGAACTGTCTGACGAGAAGCGCCGCTTCAAGGCCGAGCTGCAGGCGCTGAACTGGAAGACGCTCGACGCCGATGTGGGGCAGAAGGACGGCATCATCCGTGAGCGCGAGACTTCGCTCGAGGCCGCGGTGGCCGAGCAGCGCTCTATCGAGAGCGACATCGAGAAGGCGCGCGTGCGCCATGATGAGTCCAGCGACTCCTTCAACCAGGTGCAGGGGCGCTTCTATGAAGTGGGCGCCACCATCGCCCGCGCGGAGCAGGCGCTGCAGCACTCCCGCGAGCTGCGCAAGCGCCAGCAGACCGAACTGGAGCAGACCGAGGCCCAGTGGCACGAGCTGAACGGCCACATCACCCGCGACAAGCAGCAGGTGGAGACTCTCGGCGCCGAGATCACCAGCCTGGAACCGGCTTTCGACACGGCCAAGCAGGCCGAGAGCCGCGCCGCTGAGGCGCTGGCCCAGGCCGAGAAGGCCATGCAGGAATGGCAGACCAACTGGGAAGCCTTCAACAAGGGCGTGAGCGATCACACCCAGACCGCCGAGGTGGGCCGCGCCCAGGTGGAGCAGCTGGAACGCCAGCTGATGCAGATGCTGCAGCGCCGCGAGCGCGTGGAGGCGGAGCGCAAGCAGTACGCCGCCGACCAGCAGCAACAGGCGCTCACCAACCTGGAAGGCGAGGCGCAGGCGGCGGAAGCCAAGCTGCAGCGCCTGCAGGGCGAGCTTGCCGAAGTGTTGAAAGACCTGGAAGCACGCCGCATACAGGAACAGCAGGCTTCGCGTGCGCTGCATGAGTTGCGCAGCAAGCTGGAAGACAACCGCGGCCGCGTGGCCTCGCTGGAAGCCTTGCAGCAGGCCGCGCTCGGCAAGAGCCGCGAGCAAGTGAACGCCTGGCTGAAGCAGAAGCGCCTGGATTCCTCGCCGCGCCTCGCCGAGAAGCTGAACGTGGATGCGGGCTGGGAACGCGCCGTGGAGACGGTGCTGGGCTGGCACCTGGAAGCGCTGGTGGTCAGCGAGTCCGCGCCGAAGCCCGAGGAGCTGGCCGGCCTCTCGGCCGGTTCCATGACCTTCATCGAGACTTCCGAGCAGGCGGGCCCCGGTACCGGCCTGATGCAGAAGGTGAAGGGCCCGGCCGCGTTGACCGATTTCCTGAAGGGCGTGCACACCGCCGATTCCCTGGCTGAGGCCCTGCAGCAGCGCTCGCGCCTCGCCGAGGGCGAGTCCGTCATCACCAAGGACGGCATGTGGCTCGGCCGCCACTGGTTGCGGGTGATCCGCGACAACGACGAGCGTGCCGGCGTGCTGGCCCGCGAGCAGCAGCTGCGCGACCTGAAGCAGCAGCTCACCGGCAACGAGAAGGCGGCCGCGGAACTGGCGGCGAAGCAGGAGGGCCAGAAGGCCGATATCAAGGAGCTGGAGACCCGCCGCGAACTGCTGCAGATGGACGTGAACCGCGCCAACCGCGAAGCCGCGGACGCGCAGGCCAAGTTCAAGGCCGCGCGCTCCACCCAGGAGCAGATCGCCGCGCGCCTCAAGACCCTGGAGAACGAGGCGGCGGAGAACGCCGGACAGATCGCCCAGGCGGAGCAGGACATCAAGGGCGCCCGCGGCCGGGTGGAGAGCGCCCTGAAGGCGCTCCATGAACTGGAGAACAAGCGCACCGGCATCACCGGCGAGCGCGACGCGTTGCGCGCCAAGCTCGACGGCGAGCGCCAGAAGTCCGCCCGCGAACGCGACGCGGCCCACGAGGCGGCGCTCAAGCTGGAGTCACGCCGCTCGCAGAAGGCCTCCACCGAGCAGGGCATGCTGCGCATGCAGTCGCAGGTGGCGCAGCTGGACCAGCGCCGCACCGAGCTGAAGCGCTCCACCGAGGACGCGCTGCAGCCGATGCACGTGCAGGAGCAGGAACTGAAGTCCATGCTCGACAAGCGCACCCGCGTCGACGCGGAGCTGGCGGAATCCCGCCGCGCCGTGGAAGCGGTGGCGGAGCAGATGCGCCAGCTGGACCAGGCGCGCATGGTGCGCGAGCGCAAGGCCGAGGCCCTGCGCGAGGAAGTGCAGCGCCTGCGCATGGACAGCCAGGAAGTGCGCATCAAGCGCGAGACCATCGTGGCGCAACTGAAGGAAGAGAACCTGGAACTGCAGCAGGTGCTGGACGCGATGCCGGAAGGCGCCGAGGTCGGGGCCTGGGCCGGCAACCTGGCCGAGACCGAGCAGCGCATCGCGCGCCTGGGCGACATCAACATGGCGGCCATCAGCGAGTTCGCCGAGCAGTCCGAGCGCAAGCAGTACCTGGACGCGCAGCTCGCCGACCTCACCGAGGCGCTGCAGATCCTCGAGGATGCCATCAAGCGCATCGATCGCGAGACCCGCACCCGTTTCAAGGAGACCTTCGACAAGGTCAACACCGGCCTTTCCGCCAACTTCCCCAAGTTGTTCGGCGGCGGCCACGCCTACCTGGAATTGACCGGCGAGGAGTTACTGGACGCCGGCGTGGCCATCATGGCGCGCCCTCCGGGCAAGCGGAACACCAGCATCCACCTGTTGTCGGGCGGCGAGAAGGCGCTCACCGCGGTGGCGCTGGTGTTCTCGATCTTCGAGCTCAACCCCGCGCCCTTCTGCATGCTGGACGAGGTGGACGCGCCGCTGGACGAGGCCAACATCGGCCGCTTCTGCGACATGGTGCGCAGCATGTCGGACCGGGTGCAGTTCATCTTCATCAGCCATAACAAGGCGACCATGGAGATGTCCAACCAGCTGATGGGCGTCACCATGCACGAGCCCGGCGTCTCGCGCCTGGTGGCGGTGGACGTGGAAGAAGCCGTGCGCATCGCTGCCATGTAAGGAAGCCGCGTGGAACTGCGCCTCATCCTGGTACTCATCGGCGCGGTCATCCTCGCGGCCATCTGGCTGTCCTGGAGTCGCCGCGAGCGTCCGAACGACGCGCCCGGGCTGCGCACCGCCCCGACTCTGGAAGGCGAGGGCCTGCCCGAGGACGATTTCCCCTCCGAGACCATCCCCGGCAGCTCCGCCAAGAGCGCGCCGGTGCGGGAGCAGGGCGAGCAGCTGATCCTGGCCCTGCACGTGATGCCGCGCATGGCGCCGGCTTTCCCGGGCGCCGCGGTGCACAAGGCCGTGGAAGCCTGCGGCCTGAAGCACGGCCGCTATCAGGTGTTCCACCGTATGGAAGGCAGTCAGTCCGTGTTCAGCGTCGCCAACATGGTGGAACCCGGTTCCTTCGACCTGGCCGAGATCGACGACACCGAGTTGCTGGGGCTCACCTTGTTCATGGTGCTGCCGGGTCCCCGCGGCGGCGTGGCGTCCTACGCCGACATGCTGGCCACCTCGCGGCAGCTGGCCCAGG
>DASXYJ010000075.1:0-8497 GCA_036502565.1 Gammaproteobacteria bacterium | reverse complement strand
TGGCCTGCAGGGCCATGCGCGCCACGCCCCAGAAGTGCGGGTGCAGGTAGCGCTGGAAGGGCAGCATGCGTTCCTGCTGGTGCAGGTCGGCGAGCTGGAAATGTTGCGGCTGCAGGAACAATCCCTGATGCCAGAAGACCGGTCTGAACTGGGTCACGACGACACCTCTCCGTCAGCCAAGACTGTATGTGTGTGGAGGCTGCTCACTCGCCGCCTCCGCTGCTGCTGCTTCCGCCGCCGGAAGAACCGGACGGCTTGGGCGCGCTCGGCAGGCTCGGCAGGCTGGTCGGCAGGCTCGGGCCCTTGCCGCCGGACTTGCCGCCGCCGCCACCGCCCGTCGCGCTTCCACCACCGCCGCCACCGCCCTTGCCGCCACCCTTGGGCGGCGCGACCACCTTGGCGCTGCCGGCGCTGAGCGATGCGTAGGTCGCCACTTGCTCGGAACCGAACCCGGCGCTGAGGGTGAGCGGGCCGGGCACGCCATCCGTGTCCTCGCCCTGCAGGCCCACCAGCACCATGCCCTTGGTCACCCAGCCCACCGGCTTGGCCTGGACCGGGATGTTGAACACCACCACGTCCTGGGCGGGCGTGATCTTGAAGTAACCCGCCACCAGCCCGAGGTACTGGGCGTGGGCGGCGCGGCTCAGCACCACGGTGCGTTTCTCGCCGGGCTGCAGCACGATGCGGTCGAAGCCCACCACGCTGGGGTCCGCGTCCATGCCCAGGTCCAGCAGCTTCTCCGCGCCGGCGGCGCTGCCGGCCAGGGTGCTGAAGGGCGCCGGATCCGCGAGCTGGAACACGCCCAGCGAGAGCGCGTGGGCCTGGCCGCTGTCGATGTTGAGGGTCTCGGCCGCAGACAGCTGCAGCTCGATGGTGTGGGGGGCGTAGCTCCAGTCGTCCGGCTGCACGTTGAGCTGCGGCGGCGGCGCGCTCGCGCAGGCGGCCAGCAGCAGGCAGGCAGACAACGCCCCCCACCCCATCCGCACCAGCATGCCGCTCGAGATCACCGTCTTACCCAGCATCGGAATCAGGCTCCACGCAGGTCCGGGCATGCCCGGACGTCGAACTCATCTACGCACAGCGGCGACGATGGGTTTTCCACCCATCGCCGCCGTGTGCGCCCATCCAGACGGCGCGGGCCGGTGCCCGCGCCGGGTCCCGTATCAGGACTTGCCGCCGCGCGTGCGCCAGTCGTCGCTACCTTCGGTACCCGCGACGTTGTGCGTCCAGGTGATCTTGCGGTAGGTGAACGAGACGTCCTCGAGATGCGTGAAGTGCGCATTCGCGGGGTCCTGGCAGTTCGGCATGTAGGAGTTCATGTCGACGATCACCGCGTCCTCGAGGGCCATGGTGAAGTACTGCTCGTCGGTGCCTTCCGGCGAGGTGCGGTACCACTCCACGGTGACCGTGAGACGCTCACCCGTCACCAGCGCCTGGTACAGCAGCGGCGAGGACTTGTCGAAGATCTTGGTGATCACCATGGGATGGTGCACGCGCGTACCCGTGGGCTGGCCGCTCTGCGGGTCCCGCGGGATGGAGATGTCGTGCTTGAAGGCCTGCACCAGGATCTCGTCGGCGTGTTCTTCCTGGTAGATGTTGCCGACGCTCTCCTCGGAGTTCGCGCCCTCGGTGATGTTGCCTTGGGTCACGCCTTCGATCTTCATATAAGCAGGAACTGGCATGGGCTTCTCCTTTGGTTTTCCTTAGACACTGATGGTTACACCCCGAAGCGCTCGCACCGCCGTGAGGCGGCACCGCCCGACGTGGATGAGGTTTATGCCGCGGCTGACTTGCCCCCGGCGCTGAACTTGGGCAGGAACTCCCCTTTCGCGTCCATATCCAGGTCCAGTGCCGTGAAGCCGGCCTCGGACCCGATCTGCTCGAGGATGCGCGTAGCCAGGAGCGGCAGCAGCGCACCGTTGATGATGTGGTCGATGGCGCGGGCGCCGGACTCGACCTCGGTGCAGCGGGCCATGATCTGGTCCACCACCTTGTCGGAATACTTGAAGGCGATGTCCTGGTTGGCCTTGAGGCGCTTGCCCACCTTGTCGAGCTTCATGCGGATGATGCTCTTCAGGTTGTCGCCCACCAGCGGCATGTAGGGCACCACCTTCATGCGCGCCAGCAGCGCCGGCTTGAAGTAGCGGGTGAGCTCGGGGCGGATGGCCTCGCCGATCTGCTCCGGCGTGGCCGGCTTGTCGCCGGCGCCGAGCTTCACGATCACGTCGGACGCCAGGTTCGAGGTCATCAGGATCACGGTGTTCTTGAAGTCGATGAGCTGGCCGTCGCTGTCGCTCAGCATGCCGCGGTCGAACACCTGGTAGAACAGGTTCATGATCTCGGGGTGGGCCTTCTCCACCTCGTCCAGCAGCACCACCGAGTAAGGACGCTGGCGCACCGCTTCCGTCAGCATGCCGCCCTCGCCGTAACCCACGTAGCCGGGCGGCGAGCCGATCAGGCGCGACACCGCGTGCTTCTCCTGGAACTCGGACATGTTGATGGTGACCATGAAGCGGTCGCCGCCGAACAGGAAGTTGGCCAGCCCCAGGGCGGTCTCGGTCTTGCCCACGCCGCTCGGCCCCACCAGCAGGAAGATGCCGATGGGCTGCTCGGGGTTCTGCACCCCGGCCTTGGCGGCGCGGATGCTGGAGTCGATGGCGTCCATGGCGTGGTCCTGGCCGCGCACCCAACCCTTGAGGTCGGCGTTGAGCTTGAGCAGCGAAGCCGCCTCGTCGTTCACCATGTTGCCCACCGGGATGCCGGTCCAGTCGGCGATGACCTTGGCCACCACCTCCGGCGTCACCTCGTGGCTCACCAGCGGGCCGTTCTTCTGCAGGGCCTGCAGCGCCTTCGCCGAGGCTTCCAGTTCCTTGGTCAGGGTGGGCTTGTCCTTGTCGGCGGCCTCGCCGAACTTGGCTCGCAACGCCACCAGCTCTTCCACGGCTTTCTTCTCTGCCTGCCACGCCTTCTCCGTGACCTTCACCTGTTCACGCAGGGCCGCGATCTCGGTGTCGATCTCCTTGATGCGCGCCGGCGCGGCGATGCGGCCGCTGTCGGCGTCGCGGGAGATGGCGTTGCGCTCGCGTTCCAGCACGCTGATGCGCCGCTCCTGGTCCTCTAGCTTGTCGGGCTTGCTCGCCAGGCTCACCTTCACCCGCGCGCAGGCGGTGTCCAGGAGGTCCACGGCCTTGTCCGGCAGCTGGCGGCCCGAGATGTAGCGCGCTGACATGTTGGCGGCGGCCAGGATGGCCGCGTCGGTGATGTAGGTACCGTGGGCCTTCTCATAGGTGTCGCGGATGCCGCGCAGGATCACCGCGGCCTGTTCCGGCGAGGGCTCGTCCAGCTTCACCAGCTGGAAGCGCCGCGCCAGCGCCGGGTCCTTCTCGAAATACTTGCGGTACTCGGCCCAGGTGGTGGCTGCGATGGTGCGCAGCTCGCCGCGCGCCAGCGCCGGCTTCAGCAGGTTGGCCGCGTCGCCCGTGCCCGCGGCGCCGCCGGCGCCGATCAGGGTATGGGCCTCGTCGATGAACAGGATGATGGGTTTCTGGGAAGTCTTGATCTCGGTGATCACCGCGTTCAGGCGGTTCTCGAACTCGCCCTTCACGCTGGCGCCGGCCTGCAAGAGGCCCAGGTCCAGGCCGACGATGTCCACGTCCTTCAGCGAGTCCGGCACGTCGCCCGATACCACCTTGAGCGCCAGGCCCTCCACCACCGAGGTCTTGCCCACGCCCGCCTCGCCCACCGCGATGGGGTTGTTCTTGCGCCGGCGTCCCAGGATGTCGACGATCTGGCGGATCTCCGGGTCGCGGCCGAACACCGGGTCGATCTTGCCCTCGCGCGCCCGCGCCGTGAAGTTGGTGGTGAACTTCTTCAGCGCGGTGCCGCCTTCCGGCGCCGCGCGTCCCGCGGCGCTGGGCCCGGCGCCGTAGCTCGCGGTGCCGAGGGGCTCGTTCGCCTCCTCCGACACCGAGAACACGTCGTCCTGCACGCCGAGCAGCTTGTCCTTGGAGAGCTTGTCGAGGTCGGCGAGCTGCTCCAGGCCGTAGCGGGCCGGGTTGTCGGCGAGCGCCGCCAACAAGGCCAGCGACCGCACCCGCGACTGGCCGAGGTCGAGGGAGCTGACCATCCAGGCCTCCTCCAGCCACGACAGCAGCGCGGTTGCGAACACCGGCCGTCCGGGGTTGCCGCTCTTCAGGCCCTCGATCTCATGCTGCAGCTGCTTGCTCCAGCGGCCCGGGTCCACCTCGAAGTGCTTCAGCACCAGCTGCACGTCCGCCTTCGGCTCCTCCAGCAACTGCAGCAGGAAGTGCTCCGGCGCCACCTCGTAGTGGCTGCGGTTCACGCACAGGCCCGAAGCCGCTTCCAGCGACTTGGTGCACTGGTGGTTGAGGCGGCGTACCAGGCTCTTGAGATCGGCTTTCATGGTCTGCTGCGGCTCCCCGTCAGGCGCTCATATATATGGATGTCGGTACCGGTCAGGCTTCCGCGCCGCCGTCACCGCCGCCCATGTCGGCACCGGCATCGCCGCCGGCATCATCACCGCCGCTGTCGCCGCCGCCATCACCGCCGCCGCCTTCCTTCTCCAGCTTGCCCACCAGGGACAGGGTGAAGGCCGCGCCCATGTACTTGAAGTGCGGACGCACCGAGAGCTCGACCTTGTACCAGCCGGCCTGCCCCTCGATGTCGCTCACGATCACCTTGGCCTCGCGCAAGGGACGGCGGCTGCGCACCGACGCCGGCGGGTTGTCCTGGTCGGCCACGTACTGGCGGATCCAGGCGTTCAACTCGCGGTCCAGGTCGTTGCGGGTCTTCCAGCTGCCGATGTGCTCGCGCTGCAGCACCTTCAGGTAGTGCGCCAGGCGGTTCACGATCAGCAGGTAGGGCAGCTGCGTGCCGAGGCGGTAGTTCATCTCCGCCTCCTTGCCCTCGGCGCTGTTGCCGAAGCTCTTGGCCTTCTGCACCGAGTTGGCGGAGAAGAACACGGCGTGGTCGCTGTCCTTCTTCGCCACCAGCGGGATGAAGCCCTGTTCCGCCAGCTCGAACTCGCGGCGGTCGGAGATCAGCGCTTCCACCGGGGCCTTGGTCTTGGTCTCGCCCTTGTCCTGGAAGTGGTGCACCGGCAGGTTGTCCACCATGCCGCCGCTCTGCGGCCCGATCACGTTCGGGCACCAGCGGTACTGCTTGAAGCTGTCGGTGAGGCGCGAGGCGAAGCTGAAGGCGGTGTTGCCCCACAGGTAGTCGTTGTGGCCCTTCACGTTCTCCACGTAGTTGAACTCGCGGGCCTTGTTGGACTCGCCGTAGGGAGCGCGCAGCATGAAGCGCGGCGCGGTGAGGCCCACGTTGCGCGAGTCGTCGGACTCGCGGAAGGCGCGCCACTTGGCGTACTGCGGACCCTCGAAGGTGGCCTGCATGTCCTTGATCGACGCCAGCTCCTCATAGCTGTCCACGCCGAAGAACTGCGGGGCCGCCGCCGCCACGAACGGCGCGTGCGACATGGCGCTCACGCTGGCGATGTTGCGCAGCAGCTGGATGTCCTGGGCGCCGGGGCCGAAGTCGTAGGCACCGACCATGGCGCCGTAGGGCGCGCCGCCGAACTGGCCGAACTCCGCGGTATAGACGTGCTTGTAGAGGCCGGATTTGGCCACTTCCGGCGCGTCCTCGAAGTCCTGCAGCAGCTCATCCTTGGAGACGCTCAGCATCTCGAGCTTGGTGTTCTCGCGGAAGTCGGTGCGGTCCACCAGCGACTTCAGCCCGCGCCAGGAGGATTCCAGCTTCTGGTACTCGGCGTTGTGCAACACCTCGTCCATCTGCCGGCTGAGCTTCTTGTCGATCTCGCCGATCATCTCGTCCACCAGCTTCTGCTCGACCTTCTCGGTCTTGCGCGAAGGCTGCAGCAGCTCGGAGATGAAGGCCTCGACGCCTTTCTTGGCGATGTCGTAGCCTTCCTCGTTGGGCTTGAGCCGGGTCTCCTGCATGATCTGGTCCAGCAGTGAGCCCTCGGCCGCCTCGGCGGTCTGGCCCTGTTTCTTCATCTCGCTCATGGTGTCGCCTCTCTGAAACTTGTGTGGTTCGTGTGGCGTGACGCGGGCTTACTTCTTGCCCGACTCGTCGATGCCCAGTTCCTTCATCACCGCAGCGCGGGTGGACTCATCCTTCAGGAGGTCCTGGATGGCGCGGCGGAACGCCGGCACGTTGCCGAGCGGGCCCTTCAGGGCCATCAGGTTCTTGCGCAGTTCCAGCAACTGCTTCATCTCCGGCACCTGCTCGGCCACGCGGTCGGGCGAGAAGTCCTTGTAGCTGTTGAACTTGAGGTTCACGCCCAGCTCGCCGCCCTGCTTGGCGTCGAGGGTGTTCTTCACCGTCATGTCCAGGCTCAGGTTATGGCCCTTCACCACGGCGTCGAAGTTGTCCTTGTTGATGTTGACGGGCGCGCGCTCCTCGACCGCCTTGTCGCTGGGCTTGCTGGTGAAGTCACCCAGCACCAGCATCTTCAACGGCAATTCCACGTCCTCGGCGTTGTCGCCGGTCTCGGACTGGTAGACGATGTTGACGCGCTCCTTGGGAGCGACTGAACCCTTGTTGTCTTTGTCGGCCATGGTGTGATTCCTCCGTCTTTTATAGCTTCACGTTAAGGGCGATCGCGGGGTCGAGGCTGCTGAGCGCGGAGAAGGCGTGCGCGGCGCGGGCCGCGACCTCCGGCGCGTTCTTGGCCTTGCCCGTGGATTTGTCGTAGGCAGTCAGCAGTAACTTGTAGACGCGCACAGCGAGCTCCGGTTCCCATTCCTTGAGGCGGAACTCCTCGATGCGGGCGGTCAGCGATTCCAGCAGCGGCGCCGCCACGTTGGCGTGGCCGATCT
Source organism: Gammaproteobacteria bacterium (assembly GCA_036502565.1). GTDB lineage: Bacteria > Pseudomonadota > Gammaproteobacteria > Natronospirales > REEB76 > DASUBN01. Next base: position 1,640 of record DASXYJ010000075.1, on the reverse strand, counting down.
GCACCAGCAGCTGGGCCAGCGCCAGGCGCCACATGAACTGCTCGTGGGCGCTGGCGGTGGCGTTGAAACCGTCGGTGAGCTGCTTCACCGCGCCGTCCAGGTTGCCGGCGGTGGCGGTGGCGCGGGCGTTGTTGAAGGCCTCTTCCCAGGGCTCGACCTCGCGCTTGGCGCGCTTGCCGCCGGAGGGCTGCGCCGCGCCGGAAGCCTGCTCCGCCATCCAGTCGCGGGTCAGTTCCTCGGCGAAGGGCTTGCCGCCCAGGAACTTGAGCTCGGCGAGCCCCGGCACCGCGGCGTTGAAGTTGGCGAGTTCGCGCAGCACGGTCTTGCGCGCCGCGGCACCGCGCTCGCCCATGGATTCCAATACGTCGGCGGCGAGCTTCTGCCCGTCCAGCCAGTAAGGCGCCTTGGCGAGGGTGGATTCCAGTTCCGGCAACAGGGCTTCCAGCTGCCCGGCCTGGCGTTGGGTCTCGAACTGCTTGAGCTTCTCCGGTGCCGGCCCCGGTATCTGGGTCTGGCCGTCGGTGTTCACGGGTGCGCTCTCCACCGTCAGCCAGCCGGCGCTGCGGCCCAGCCGGTAGGCGCGGGCATCCGTCACGTCCTTGCTGAGCCAGTACTTGGTGACCTTGCGCGCCAGCTCCTGCATCTGCCGCAGCACCTTCTTGGCGTCGGCGTCGTTCAGCACTTCCGCCACTTCGACGGGCGCGGCGGCCGGGCGCGCCGCGGTGGGCGCAGCAGCGGCCTTGGGCGCCGCGGGCGGCGCTTCCAGGTTCTGCAGGTGATCCTTGAGGGGGCGGCTGAGGTCGGTGAGCGCGGGCGCATCCTGGCCCATCTTCTCCACCAGCGCCTGGTCCAGCTCCTTCAGCAGGGCCGCGGCCAGGCTCACCGCGTCCTTCTCGCCCGACTTGGGACGGGTGTCGCGCACCTGCTTGCCGGTCTTCTCGGCGAGCCAGGACACGGCGGTGGCGCGGGCGCGCATGCGCTTCAGTTCCGGGAACAGGCCGTCCCAGTGTTTCTGGCTGAGGTCGCGCAAGATCTGCAGGCCCGTGGCGAGCCCGGCATAGCGCTGGGTCTCCATCAGGCCGCGGCAGAGGTAGGCGGCGACCAGCAGGTCCTTGGATTTGGTCTGCAGGATCACGGTGGCGAGCTCCACCACCCTGCCCCAGTCCACCGCGCTCGGCGTCAGGGATTCCTGCTTGGCGAGCTCGGCCTCGAGCTGTTCGAATTCGGGTTCATAGCGCGCGGATTGCCCACAAGGCTGCGCGGCACTGATGGGCGCGGTCCCCAACTCGGCAAGCTGCTGGTTTACAGGAGCATCCACGAGCGTTCCCTAGATTCACGAAGACTCGGGGCCTACACCCCTGCCATACAGGCGCGCCTTCGGTTGGCGATTCTTTTAGGAGACGAAATTCCGGAAGCCCCCGAACTTCTACCCCTGAGACCCTTAATCGAAACCCTGGAGCGGGGCACCCGAGTCCTGCCCTGGACTCCCCGTCTATATATGTGGCGTCGAACGCCACTCGAGGAGGCTCGGATGCCAAGCCTTCGGCAGTCTAGCACGCACAGATTAGGTTAACACGGCCATGTTTTGCTCAATAGAATTATCGACTTAGCGCTACTTTTGTTTCGCGCTGCAACGAGTT